>DASVMX010000168.1:0-22682 GCA_036384215.1 Ktedonobacteraceae bacterium
GCGTTGGGCCATCTTCAACGAGGATGGGGCCTCGATGCCACCAGGAACCCTCTTTAACATCGAATACGCGACCAACGCCGCCGCCTCTGCCGTCGTGACCACGACTGAGGCAAACCAGCTCAACAACGCCGTCACCTTTACGCCTGCACGCCAGAATGCTTCCGCAACGAGGTTCTGGGCGACGCCCAACTGGAATCCAGGAAGCTCGTTTGGGGTGCTCAACAACCACCTGATTGGAGTGATGTACATTTTCCCCAACACCCGGGAAGGTGTTATCCTCAATCAAGATGTCGCATCAATGCCATTGGGGGCGTCTTTCAACGTGGTTTTTGCCTGGGCCTAGCGGCAGGTGGAATCGCTGCAAGAAGCCCTCACCTACCTGCAAACAAAAGGTCACACCACCACCCTCCTTGCCAAGCCCAATTGCTGCAAAAATTGCTGCAACGCTGCTACATGGGTTACTACACAGCAAAATGAAAGAGCCTGTGAAGCTTTCTCACAGGCTCTTTCTTGTGGTGGAGATGAGGGAGAGTTGAACTCCCTGTCCAAGCGTGCCGATCAATAAATGTGCTACAAGCTTAGTCGATGTTTTGCTATGCGTGGCAAACTCCCGTCGACAGGATTTTGCCGCGCTGGCCCTCTGGGCTTAGCTGACGATTAGAGGGCGGTCCTCGTCAGAGCAGCCTATGTTTTCGTCGCCTCGATCCGGCTCCGTAGACAAAAGCCGGGGAGACGTCACTTCACTGGGTATTAAGCAGCGAGAGCGAGTTTGGTGTTGCTGTTTTTGGCAACTATTGTTTGTCGGTTGTTTAACGAGAGTGCGTACCGACACCTCGGCCTGCAATTTATCAACCTGCTCGTCTGTCGAAACCCGACATCCCCGAACAGATGACGTAATCAGAATGGTTGTACTTTATTCTGATTACGCCCTTATGATACCACATGTCGTGTCAATATGCAACACTTTTGGGTCGTTGAACTGGTAACGCGCCGAGCGATCATATTTTTTGCAGGAAGCGCTCAAGCTGAACGATGAAGCGTTCGTGAAGCCCTTCGCCAATTTTCTGTTTTTCGTCGTAGGCTTCGACTTTGAAGGTCAGGCGCTGCCGGTCGATTTCGATGAGTTCAGCGCTGGCGCGAACTTGCTGGCCGAGTGGGGTAGCAGCCAGGTGTTTGACGTTGACCAGGGTGCCGACAGTAACCTGGCCTGCGTCCAGGTGTTCGGCAACCGCGCGCCAGGCGGCGTTCTCCATTAACGCGATCATCATGGGCGTTCCAAAAACTTCGACGCCACCGGCTCCGACCGCGGCTGCGGTGTTTTCGTGAACGACGACGGTGGTGGCTTCTCCTGTGATCCCTGTTTGCAGTGTCATGTCACTTTTCTCCTGTCGGGATGCGTATTTCTCTATCTTTTGTGCAGAGTCAGCGGCGATCAGGTTTCTCTGCTTGATTGCTCCTGTAGTATATCCGCCCGCGAACTACTTTGACAACGCAGCGGGTGGTGAGTGTGGTATGGTATGAGAGCAAATGCGGCCTTTCTCGCAGGCTTTTGAGTCGAGCGCGCTTTGTAGAAGAGCCGGGAACGGACGCGAAAAAAAGATGCAGGTGTTTTATGCGTGTATCATTAACCTCTACTTGTCAGAGGGTAGCTCATCGCGGTGGTGCGGCTCTGGCGCCGGAGAATACGCTGGCGGCTTTTCGCCATGTCCGAACGTTGCCTGTTGATGCCCTTGAACTGGATGTGCAGATCAGTCGCGATGGCCATTTGATTGTTTTTCACGATGAAACGGTCGAGCGGCTAACAGGTGGCCAGGGAAATATACTGGATCTGAACCTGGCCGCACTGCGCGAACTGGATGTTGCCGCGCATTTTGCCGGCGGCTGGCCCGAGCCCCAGCGGATGCCATCGCTGCCCGAAGTGCTGGAACTGGCCAGCGAGAACCATCTCCAGGTCTATATTGAGATGAAACCCAGCAAACGTGATGGAGTCTATGGACGCTATCCGGGGATCGCACAGGCGGTAATCCGTGATGTGCTGGCGGCTGATATGCTGGAACAGGTGCTGATTATGTCCTTTGATTGGACGCTCCTCCCTGAGATCAAGGCGCTGGCACCTACCGCCACGACGGGCGCGCTGGTTTCCGAGGATGTATGGCAGCCACGCGCTCCTTCTGCGCTGACCGAACTGGTGGCACATGTAAAGGCGAGCCAATGTAGCTGGGTGAATCTGGATTATGAGCTGTTTACGCCTGATTTACCCGACTTTTTTCATACACATGGGCTGCACCTGGGCATCTGGACTGTCAACGATGCCGCTGGTATGCGACGCCTGGCCGCCACGGGTGTGGATTCGTTGACTTCGGATCGACCAGATCTGTTTGCTTGCCTGGCAGATACAGAGGAAAGCACAGGGAGCTAAGCCGCTCGGTTGAAAAGTACCATGTTCTCTGTATCTGACAGATGGTATGGTATAATAGGCGCCAATTGAAGCGTACGGATGGAAACGAGATCCCGCTCCAGTTAATGCTTAGAAACGGAAACGAGATCCCGCTCCAGATTTGGAATAGGGAGAATACCAGGCATGCCTCAAATAGAAGAAGCTCTGGCGACATCGAACGGGGCGCTGAAAGCGCCAGTAGATGCTGTAACTCAAAAAGTGGATATCTCAGTCGTCGTTCCCGCGATGAATGAAGAGCAGAATGTCGGGCTGCTATACGAAGCTCTCTCAGCGCAACTGAAAGAACTGGGCAAGACGTACGAGATTATTTTTGTTGATGACGGGAGCACCGATAAGACATTTGAGGTGCTCCAGCAGCTCCACGCGGATAATCCCGGCGTGGTGCGTGTGATCCGTTTTCGGCGCAACTTTAGTAAAACTCCAGCCCTGGTGGCAGGTTTTAGTCGCTGTAAGGGGGAAATCATCTTTACCATGGACGCGGACCTGCAGGACGATCCGATCGAGATTCCGCGTTTCCTGGAGACGCTGGATCAGGGCTATGATCTTGTTTCTGGCTGGAAATATCCTCGCCTCGATCCTTTCTCGAAGACCTTCCCCTCGCGTATCTTCAATGGCATGGTGAGCAAGCTGACAGGCGTACACCTGCATGACATTAACTGTGGCTTTAAGGCCTATCGACGCGAGATTATTGATGATAGCCATCTTAAATTATATGGCGAATTCCACCGTTTTGTTCCGGTAATGGCCCACTGGCGCGGTTTCCGGGTAACAGAGATTAAAGTTCATCATCACCCGCGCAAGTTTGGCGTCTCCAAATTCGGCGCGCGCCGTTTTACCCGCGGACTGATCGATTTGCTGAATGTGCTGTTTTTGACGACTTTTCTGCGCAAGCCGCTGCGGCTCTTTGTGCCGCTGGGTTTCTGGGCTTTTATGCTGGGCATTCTCATCGATCTGGTGATTGTGATCCGCAGTCGTTTCTTTATCAACGAGCCAATTCATAATCAGCCTTTCCTGTTTGTGGGCATTTTGTTCATGATCTTTGGAGTGCAGTTTGTGCTCGCCGGTTTGCAAAGCGAAATGATTCGTCACTACGCGTTTCGCTCTGACGAAGAATATAGCATTCGCCAGGAGCTCGATTGAGATTGTGATCAGCAAACTGGCCAGGAGGTTTTTTGGTGAGTTTGTATCAATATCTTATCATGTGTTGATGGTTATTCTGGTGCGAGGGGAGGCGAATGAAGGGGTGGCTGCGTGTGGACGCGTGCCAGAGAAAACAGTGTTGGAGGAGGAATGTCCATTCCCTCCCAGAAGGAAGCGTCTTGTATGCCTGAATCATCCTGGCGGAAGCGTTTTGCGATTGTCAAAAGCCGCCTCTATCTCTATCCAGCGCCAGAGCCAATGAAGCGTACGCGCTGGTTCTGGATTGCTATGGGTTTGGTGACCGTGCTGGCGGCGGCATTTGCGACCTTTTATATTGTCTATATGACGCGGATGCAAGATGCTTTTATGACCCCCGCGGAAGACGTGGGCATTATGGACCAGGCGGTCTGGAGTGTTACAAATGGTCATCTGTTTCATCAGACTATTTGTAATACCGTTAATGACACGAATTGTGCTACTATGGGCGGCATTTCGCGCTTTGCCATTCATTTCGAACCTGTTCTTTTCCCGCTCTCATTGTTGTATTCACTCTGGCCTGGCCCCAAGATGTTGATGGTGTTGCAAACGCTGGTCGTGGCCTGTGGGGCGTTTCCTGCGTTCTGGCTGGCGCGCCTGCGTTTGCGCAGCGACCTGGCAGGGGTAGGTATTGCCGCGCTTTATTTGCTGTATCCAGAACTCCAGCAAGCCGAAGCCGGATATTTTCACGCGGTAGTTTTGACGTCGGCGCTGTTGATGTTTACACTCTATTTCCTTTATACGCGCCGCACGGCCTGGTTGTTTGTTTTTGCTGTTCTCTCTATGGCCTGCAAAGAGGAGATACCCCTTGTCATTGCTATGTTGGGGCTCTGGTCGCTGGTTTTCCAGCAACGCTGGCGCAGTGGTCTGGGCCTGGTGGGAATCGCGGTGGCCTGGGTTGGCCTGTCTTTGCTGATCTTCCGCATTTTTAGCCCGACTGGCCATCCTATGCTGGCTTCGCGCTATGCTTATCTGGGTAGTGGAATTTTTGAGGTTTTGCGCACGATTGTGACGCAGCCGGTGAGCCTGATCAAGCAGCATATATTTGAGCATGCGCACTTTTACTATATTCGCCTGCTTTTCTCGCCGGTAAACTATATTTCGCTGCTCGCGCCGTGGGTGATGATTATTGCTTTGCCCTCGGTCCTGCTCAATCTGTTCAGTTCAGATCCGAATATGTACCAGGGAACTGCCCAGTATAACGCGGAGATTATACCGATCCTGATTTTTTCGACGATTGAGGCGCTGGTGGTGATTGTCTGGGCGGTGCAGTGGCTGGTTGCGCGCTCGCGGGCGGAATTCGCGCAGGCGGCTGCTGCGAAAGCCGCGCGGGTTGTTGTCAGCGAGCGAGCGAGCGCTAATCCGCGCTGGCTACAGCCAGTGGTGCTCTTTCTCCTGCTGGCGCTTACGTTGTTGGGGGTGCTGCGCCATGACCGCACCTATGGCGTTATGCCCTATTCGCAGAATTTTCTCTGGCCCCAGGTGACGACTCACGATCAGATGGCACAGCGGTTTATCGATATGATTCCCTCTTCAGCGTCCGTTTCGGCTCAGTCGAGCCTGGTGCCGCATCTCAGCAAACGGGCAAATATATACCTGTTTCCATATGCCGATGATCAGGCGGACTATGATTTTCTGGATGTGACCAGCGATAATTATCCCTTTGCCCCGGCTGATTACCGCAATGTAGTAAGGACGCTCTTGCTGCATGGCCAGTACGGAATTGCCGCGTCTGGCGACGGTTATCTTTTGTTGAAGCGTGGCCTGTCTGGACCCGGCCTTTCGCCCGTTTCTCCGGCGACTGATGGGGTGAACGCGTTGCCCAATTTGCCGCAGGAGTTCTGTTCTTTCACACGAGTGGAGCCGCAGGCGGGCACGACCCCTGTGCATGTGGACTTTATGCCGCAGGTGCCAGGACGGGCGACGGGGACTGTGAGCCTGGTAGGTTTTCAGGTGAATCGGCCTGGTGCTTTTTTGCAGGTTGTGACATACTGGAAGGTGAGCGCGGGCTTTATCCCACCACTGCATCTGTATACCTCGGTCTTGAATAGCAACAGCCAGGAAGTATTTGGCACGGATAATTTTGTCGGCTCTTTCTGGTGTCCCAGTTCAACCTGGGAAACTGGTACTATCGTCCAGATGCGTACCGATATGCTCTACATCGGGGATGTGCCGAGAGGTTTGTCTCATCTTGCACTCTCTCTCTTGCCCTATAGTTCGACTTCCGGTACAATAAACAGCAGCAATCAGGGAATAGTGCTGCATATTGTGCAGGCGCCGGAGACGGTGAGCGCCGTGCAGGGCAGAAATCTCTTGCAGTTGCAGACGTTTACTCTCTCGTGAGGGGAAGAGATCTATCAGAAAGGGGTGTTGGGATGGGCCTGTATCTGAATCAACTGCCACAGACCGAAGTGGCGCGTTTGAAAGCCGAGCTGGCGGAGACGTTGATTGCCAATTTCTGCTATCCGCGTTTTTATGATTACCGGGTGAGTTCTCTGCGCACGCGCCCGGTGGATCGCGCGAAGCGGCAAGAGGTCTGGCAGTATTTGAACGCAGTTGACTTCAATGTGTGGGGGCGTGTGGATGTTGATTCGCCCGAGTTCCAGCGCCAGGTTGAGCGCCTGTTTATTCACTTTGTGCAGCGGAATCGCAGTTTCTTTGGGCAGCAGGGGCGCAAACGCATGAGCGATGTGCGCTCGCTGATCACCAGCCGCGCGTTGGAACTGGCCGATGGGCTGCGCGGTCATCTGCGTGGTCAACCGGGGAGCCGGCCCTTTGGGAGTCCACACGCGGCCTCTTCCTGGTCCACTGCCAATGTCACCGGCCATGCCGAGGTGTCGTGGGAGCAGATTCTCTCAGGAACCATGCTCTTACAACAGCAATTGCAAGAAGCGCGCGGTGAGATGCGCCCGTCTTCCTCTCCTGTGCCGTCAACGCCGTCAATGCCGGTACCTGTCTCGCGTTCGAGCAGCGGGAGCGTACCAGCCCGGCGCCCGCGCACGGCCCGCCCGCTGGTGAACGGAAATGGAGCCGGCGGGAATAGCGGCGCCGCCCACGAAGAAGAGGCCGCGCTCTGGTCAGCCGCGAGCAGCAAATCTGGCAAGCCAGGTGAGAGCCCGCTCGCCGCGCCTTTTCCCCCTGCTGCCCAGGCAGAGCTTTCGTCTTTCGCCACCTCGGCTGAGGTTTCTCCAACCTTGCCTCTGGCTCTTGGGAAGATCGAGAATATGGCCACGACCTTCCAGCCAGCAGCACCAGTGGAGTCTTCACCATCTCTGCCCACACGTTCCCGGCGCTCGAAGCAGGTTGAGGCCGCGCCAGCTCCTGCGGGGGCCGGGCCATTTGTCGCGCCTCCACCTTCTGGACCGCTCTCCAGGCAGGCCTCTCAGCCAGTGTCTGCTCCCATTTCGTCCGTGGCTGTGCCCGTCCCAGTGGGACAGAGTGCAAAGGAACTTGCGGTCAAACAGGCGGAAAATGGCGCGGCAGCTCCAACTGACGAGGATGTCGTGATTTTTGAGCAGATGCGCCACCAGTTGATTATCTGGCTGCGCGTAGAGGCAGTGCGCGCGGGTCTTGAATCCGCCTCCCAGAATACGTTCCAACTGGTGGATATGCTGCGTCGTCAGGATGGCGTGGATGCCGCGCGGGTGCAGATCGTCTCGACCCTGCTGAATATGTGCGATCAGATTATCAGCAGTGGCAAGGCGTCCCTTTTCGACTATAAACAGGCCATGATGTTTTACCTCATGCACACGCGGCGCGGTCAGTGATAGGCATATAGCTTATTTATATGCCTGTCCCAGGAGCACACGGGCGGCTCCGCGCCAGGCATATAAAAATTCTATTAAGAAATAGCCTGACATATGATTTTTTCTGGTTTTTGCTTTCTTTGTCAGGGTGGTTCATGGTATAAATATATACGTATATCTATACGAATGCTGTATTGTTTCGTACAGGGGAAGCGTATATACATGCTGTCAGGGACAGGCGGCATCAAGAATAGAGAAAGAATCGCAGAAGGGGGTATTGCGTGCGATGACGAAAGGTAGGGATATTGCGGCTGAGAGTTTAGGTGATCTGCTGGAAGTTGCGCGAGTACAACAACGCAATGGAATGTTGAGAGCTGAATATTCTCAAGGGGGGTATCTGGAGGAAGGAGAGATCTATTTATTCGCCGGGCAGCCGATCTATGCACGCACGGGACGATTGGTTGGGGTCGATGCTTTGAACTATCTGTTAAGCTGGCGAAATATTCATTTTACCTTTGTGGTTGATGTACCACGTCCTCCCATCAACATTTTTGCCTCTATCAGGCAACATAGTGTAACCACGCCGCTTGGTTCGCGTACACAGAATCTGGCGCCTTCGCAGTTGCCGATTACTGATGGGCTGCGCTGGAATCCACAGGAGCCGCAGAAGCGAGCGGTGCCCCCTGTTCCTCAGCAGGTGAGCACGCCTGGGATAGAGACCCTGGTGCCTTGCAAGATCGGACCTGAGCGAGATATATTTTCTCTGGGTCTGACGCGGCGCCAGCGCCTGGTCTATTTCCTGATTGATGGACAGCGATCCGTGGGCGATCTTGCGCGCACGACGAATAAAACACTGTTGGAGACCGAGGTAGTTATCAACGAGCTCCAGGAGCAAGGGCTGATCGATCTCTAGTGCAAAACCACTTGATCTTTGCGGCTTTTTCAGGTATCTGCCTCCAGGCGCGGGCCTGTTTGCCGGGTAGAGGCTCGAGAAGTAGAAAAAGGGTGAGCATCGCCATTGATGCTCGCCCTTTGTTTTGCTTACTTCTAAGCGGCTGCGGTGATCGAGGGAAGCAGGATGCGCAGTTGTTCCATCCAGTCGCTACCCAGGAGGCGGCGCGGGATGCGAATGACGCCCTGCTGCACGCGGGCTTCGTTGCGGAATCGGCGGTATAGCACGATGCGGTTGGGTACAATGCTGCGTTTAACTGTCAGTACAAAGTCATTATCCCTGGCGGCAATGGCTTCAAAACCCAGCAGTCCAGCTTCAACTTTCAGGCGCACCATGGCCAGCAAATTGAGCACCGGGCGTGGCGGGGGACCGAAGCGGTCGGTAATTTCGGCCTCCATCGCCTCTACCTGTTCAGGCGAGGCCAGATTGGCCAGGCGCTGGTAGAATTTGACTTTCAGCGTGCGGTCGCCAATATATTCGTCGGGCAGGTAGGAATCGAGCGGGAGGTCCACCTGAACGCTGGGGGCGCTGACCGCTTCGAGGCGTTTACCCTGCATCTCTTCTACCGCCTCGGCGAGGAGTTTGCAGTAGAGATCGAAGCCAACCGAGTTCATAAAGCCCGATTGTTCCGCGCCCAGCAGGTTGCCCGCTCCGCGAATCTCCAGATCTTTCATGGCGATACGGAAGCCTGCGCCCAGCTCGGTGGCCTCGAAGATGGCACGCAGGCGTTTTTCTTGCAGCGGCGTCAGACGTGTATCCTTGTTGTACAGGAAGTAAGCATAGGCCTGGTGAGTGCCGCGTCCAACGCGCCCGCGCAACTGATAGAGCTGTGAGAGGCCAAACATCGAGGCATTGTTGACAATGATCGTGTTGGCGTTAGGAATATCAAGGCCATTTTCAATGATGGTGGTGGAGAGCAGGACATCGTACTCCCCGGCAGAGAAATCCAACATTACACGTTCCAGTTGGTCTTCGGGCATCTGTCCGTGCCCCACAATAATACGTGCTTCGGGGATCAGTTTCTGGAGCTTTTGCGCGATGACCTGGATGCCCTGGACGCGGTTGTGGACAAAGAAGATCTGGCCGCCGCGATCGATCTCGCGCAGAATGGCCTCGCGGATCAGGCTATCCTCGAACTCGCGAATCGCCGTGCGGATGGGCAGGCGCTCTTGCGGAGGTGTTTCGATCACGCTCATATCGCGCACATTGACCAGCGACATGTGCAACGTGCGTGGAATGGGCGTGGCGGTCATGGTCAGGACATCGACTTCGTTACGCATCTGCTTGAGGCGTTCTTTGTGGACCACGCCGAAGCGCTGTTCCTCGTCGATGACCAGCAGGCCGAGATTGAGGAAGACGACATCTTTTTGCAGCAGGCGATGTGTGCCGATGATGATATCGACTTTGCCCAGCGCCAGGTCTTCCAACACCTGCTTTTGCTCTTTCTCCGAGCGAAAGCGGCTGAGCAGTTCGACGCGCACCGGGTAGGCTTTCAGGCGCTCGCGGAACGTATTGAAGTGTTGGAGAGCGAGCACAGTGGTTGGCACGAGAATCGCGACCTGGCGCTGGTCAAGCACAGCCTTAAAGGCTGCGCGCAGGGCCACTTCGGTCTTGCCATAGCCTACGTCGCCACAGACCAGGCGATCCATCGGGCGTGGACGCTCCATGTCGGCCTTCACCTCGGCAATTGAGCGCGCCTGGTCAGGCGTCTCATCGTAGGGGAAAGCATCCTCCAGTTCTTGTAGCCAGGGCTGTTCGGAGTCCGGGGGATAGGCATGGCCCGTGACAGCCTCGCGGGCGCTGTAGAGCTTGAGGAGGTCACGCGCGATCTCCTGTACGCTCTCTTTGGCTTTCGATTTCGCGCGTGTCCACTCGGTTGTTCCCAGTTTGCTCAGTGCTGGTACGGAGTCGCCCATGCCGATATAGCGCGTCACGCGGTCAAGTTGATCAGTGGGAATATAGAGTTTGTCAGTGCCGGCGTAGCGGATCAGGAGATACTCGCGCTCAACGCCGGTCGAATCGAGTTTAACCAGGCCCTCGAAGCGTCCGATGCCGTATTCCTGGTGCACCACATAGTCGCCGGGATTGACCTCGGCCAGGAAGGTCGCAGGGGTGACCAGCTTGCGACGCTGTGTTTTCTGGCGGCGCGACCAGCCGAAGATTTCCGTGTCGGTAAAGATCTGGAGAGCCAGGGAGTGGGCCTGCCAGCCTTCGCTGAGCTGGCCCTGGATCAGTGTCAGGCTGCCGCTTTCGGGCAATTCGTGGATATTAGCCACGGGCGAAACATGGATTGCCTCGTCGCCCAACGCTGCCTCGTCGCCCATCACCTCGGCAAGCCGGCGCGACTGTGCTGTGACGATAATCACCCGTTCTCGCGCGTCCAGGGCTTTACGACAATCCTGCACAAAGGCGCGCAGGCGTCCGCCATAGGAATTTGGGGTGCTGAACTGAGGCACAAGATGGTCGGTGCCTTCCAGTGCCCCTGCGGAGAAATCCTCGCCGCCGGAGAGAATACCGGCGAAGCGCAACTGGCGCAACTGGTGCAGGCGCGGCTCCAGTCTGGCCCAGGTGATATGCGCGTCGCGCATACGGGTAGGATTCTCGCGTTCTTGCTCGAAACGCTCTTTCATCTCCTGACTCTGGGCGTCCAGGTCAAGGATGTGGTTTTGCAGGCTCTCCGGGTTATCCAGCACCAGCAGACCATTTTTGGGCAGGTAGTCGAGCACACTGGCCTCGGCGTGCAGGTATGGCAGGTAGAAGGCGATATCATCAAACGAACGACGCTGGCGCAGCTCTTCCAGGTCGCGTTTCCAGCGTTCCTCGGAGTCGTGATGGAGCATTGTACTGAGTAACTCTTCCAGCTCGCGCACTGCCTCTGGACCACGGCGGGGCAGCGCCTCGCGCGCGGGGCCGATCAGGCAGGTCTCAAGCGGATTGAGCGAGCGTTGCGTGGCGGGATCAAACGTGCGCAGGGACTCGATCTCGTCGCCAAAAAACTCTACGCGCACCGGGCGCGGCAGAGTGGGCGGAAACAGGTCGACGATGCCGCCGCGGTGACTGAACTGGCCAGGCTCCTCGACTTCTGTCACCGGCTCGTATCCCATATTGTAGAGGTGTTCGAGCAGCAGCGCGAGATCAACTTCTTCACCTGCCTGGAGTTCATACACCGCCCTGGCCAGCTCCTGCGGGGGGATCACTGGCTGGGTCAACACGCGCGCTGAACAGACCACCAGCGGATTGCGTCCGCGCTGTGTCAGCGCGATCAGCGCGATCATGCGCTGCTGGGTAGTCTGAGCATCGCTAATCAACCGCTCGTACGGCAGCGCGTCGCGGTCGGGGAGGAAAAAGATCTCTTCTGGCTGATCGACCAGAACTTTAAGCGCCTCCGCCAACTGGCTGGCCTCATTCTCATCAAGAGCCACGATCAACAATGGCTGCTGGAGCGCCCTGGCAAGCGCCGCGATCACATAGGGGCGCGCCGCCTCTGTAATGCCAGCCAGCGCGGGCACTCCCTGCGCGTCTTGCAGATGTTTGATCAGGCGACGAAATTCTGGCCGCTGTGTTAAAAGTGCGAGTAATCCCTTGAGAGTCACACGAAACCCTACCTTTTCCCCTTATTTCCAGATAGACAGATACCGTTCGCTCACCCTACCAGCCCCCTCGAAAAAGCACAACAAAACCTGCTCGCGCCAGGTGTACCCACCCCTGAGAGCAGTTTTGTATGCCCAGGCCCGTTCCCCTGCTGCCGGGAAAAGATCCAGTCCGGCGTCAGCAGTCGGCTCTATGGAACTAATGATACAGCAAGAAAGGATCGGCTGCAAGATCCTTTCCTCCCCTTTCAGACAAAAATGCCCATGCCCTTGATCTTTGCCATTTGTTGTGCTAGTATTTCAGCATATGCTGAAATATTGAATTTGATGGTGGTTTTGCTATGAATGCTATAGAGATATCGCGTTTGACGCGGGTTTTTGGCGAGCGGGTTGCGGTGCAGGATTTGACGCTGGCTATTCCGGCGGGCAGCGTTTTTGGTTTTCTGGGGCCGAATGGAGCAGGCAAGACGACGACGGTGCGCATGCTGGCGGCGTTGATTGCGCCGAGTTCGGGCAGCGCGCTGGTCGCGGGCCACGAACTGGGCAAGGAGAACGAGCAGATTCGTCGTGCGGTGGGGATTCTGACCGAGACGCCGGGTTTATACGACCGTTTGAGCGCGCGCCAGAATCTGCTTTTCTTTGCGCGTCTGTATGGTCTGGATGGACAGAAGGCGGAGGGGCAGGTTGAGCGCTACCTGCGCATGCTCGATCTGTGGGAGAGGCGTAACGACCGGGTCGGCGGTTTTTCCAAGGGGATGCGCCAGAAGCTGGCGATAGCGCGCGCGCTTTTGCACGAGCCGGAGGTGGTTTTTCTGGACGAACCGACTTCCGGGCTCGATCCCGAGGCGGCGCGTACGGTGCGCCAGTTCATTGCAGAGCTGCGTTCCGAGGGGCGCACGATCTTTCTTACCACGCATAATTTGCACGAGGCCGATGAATTATGCGACCAGGTTGGCGTTTTCCGCACGCGTTTGCTGCGCGTGGACACACCGGCCAATCTGCGCGTGGGGATGTTTGGGCGCGGGACAGTGGTACGCGTGGTGGGCGAGGCTGAGCACTGGCTTGAGACAGCGCGAGCGCTGCCTTTTGTCGGCGGCGTAGTCGCGAACAAAGATAGTCTGACGGTGCGGCTAAATGATCCTGATTATCAGAATCCCATGTTGATTCGCGCGCTGATTACAGCGGGTGCGCAGGTGCGCTATGTTGAGGCCATCAGTCATTCGCTGGAAGAGGTCTATCTGGGTTTGATCGATGGTCAGGCTCAGACGAAACCTGATGGGCAGTTGCAGGAAGAAAGAAAGTAGGGTGACCATGAGGAATGTGCTGATTGTACTCAAGAAAGAGTGGCTGGAGATTACCAGGCAGCGCAGTCTGTTGCTGGGCGTGACATTGCCGCCGTTGATCTTTTCACTGCTGCCGATTGTGTTGATGATTATCACTGGCAAAGTCCCCGTGGCGGCCACAAGAATCAATACTATCTCTGCTTTGCCGATTCCATCACTGGCGCATCTTTCCCCCGACGAGCTTGCTCAGGGGGTAGTGGCCTTGCAGTTTTCTGTCCTCTACCTGATTTTGCCGGTGATTATTCCCAGCGTAATCGCAGCATACAGCATTGTTGGGGAAAAGAGCAATCGTACCCTGGAGCCGCTGCTGGCCACGCCGGTGAAGACCTGGGAACTGCTGGTCGGCAAATGTATCGCGGCGATTTTACCAGCCGTGATCGCCACCTGGCTCAGCGGGGTCATCTTTATCGGCGCTCTCTCCACGTTCTCAATCAGCCCGCGCGTTTTCACGGCGGTGGTCACGCCCGGCTGGCTGGTCGCGCTTTTTCTGTGGACGCCCGTGATCTCGCTGCTGGCCGTGGCTTTTATGACTGCCGTCTCCGCGCGCGTCAACGATCCACGCACGGCTGAGCAGTTCTCGGCCTGGTTTGTGGTGCCATTTCTGATCCTTTTTCTCGGGCAGATGTTTGGGATTATCGTCCTGGGGATTTTTTTCTCCCTGCTGGCCCTGCTGGTGCTGATTGTGCTGACCTTCGCGGCCTTCTGGGTGGTCACGCGGCTCTTTCAGCGTGAAGTAATCCTCACCCGCTGGAAATAGCAAGCAAACAAGAAGCAAGTGGGAGCGCGCCCCACTTGCTTCTCTCTTGTTTGCTGTGAGAAAACCTCTCAGTTACGGCAGGAGCCAGAGTTTAAAGTTGTTGTAATTAAGAAAAAGACGAAAAGCTGGCGAAGCTGCGCCTTTCGGGCTATTTTTCCGCTTTTTCGCCCGCTGGTGTGGCTAACTGGTAGGTTTCGCGCCAGGTGGAAAGCAGTTGGAGCGCCTGGTTCAGGAGCGCCTGGTGTTCGGGGGCGAGCAACCAGCGGCTGACGCCTGAGGGATGAGGCAGGGGGAGAAAGAGTGTGCTGTCCTGTTCGCGATAGGTGCCGATGATGGTATCCAGGCGGGTTTTGCCACAGAACGTTTCAATAGCCATGCCGCCGACCAGCAGCACGACTCGGGGGCGCAGGAGGCGGAGTTCGGCGTCCAGAAAGGGACGACAGAGCGCCAGTTCCGCGGGCGAAGGGCGGCGGTCGCCATCGCCTTTGGGATTGTGGCCTGGATCGCAGCGTGTGAGCGAACTGAGGTAGACATGCGCGTGGAGATAGCCAGGAGGGAAGCCTGCCCGTTCCAGCCATTTTTGCAGAATAGTTCCGCCGGGTCCGCTGAATGAGAGGCCATTGGCTACTGAGCGATGGCCAGGAGCCTGGCCGATGACCATGACACGGGCATCGGGACATCCATTGACAAGCGGGCGAGCAGATTGGAGATAGCCCTGTTCCTGGCAGAGACGGCAAGCCAGAATGCGCTGTTGGAGGATGGCGAGCGCGGCGGTGCGCTCATTCCCGCTGCTATTGGTCATGCTGTTTCGTCGCGGGTAACAGCTCGGTGCGCTGATGTTGATAGTGGTTGGACAGATGGTGATATTTGCCACGGTAGTAGAGCAGAGGAGACGCGTGCTCGTGTTCGGCCCTGGTATGCCCGTTATTGCCACTGAGCCCGTTGCTACTTGCGTGGCCATTGCTGCTGAGCAGATCCGCCGCGCCAACCGGCGCGGGCAGTGTGCTCTGTGAAGCGCTGATGCCTGGCAAGAAGAACGCGTGCCCATCGTAACCCATCGCTTCGACCTGGCCCAGAAACATCACATGGTCGCCGCCGGGATATTCAGCCGTAATGCGGGCATCGACAAAGCCCAGCGTGCCCTCAAGAATCGGCGCGCCCGTAGCGGCGACATGATGGCGGGCGTGACAGAAGTAATTGTAGCGCTCGTCAGAAGAAGAGGAGAAGCAATTCGAGAGCGCTTCTTGCTCTTCCGAGAGGATATTGACCGCGAAGACGCCACCAGCGCGGAAAAAAGGCAGGGATTGGCTGCGCTGATCGACGCAAACCAGCACAAGCATCGGATTGAGAGAGACGGAAGTGAATGAATTGACCGTCAGTCCCGCAATACCTTCCTGGCTGCTCGTGGTGACAATAGTAACCCCGGTGGTGAATTGCCCCATAACCCTGCGGAAGAAAGCGATATCTAGAGCCATGCTTAACGATTGTCCTTTGAAATCTCGATAGGAAGAAGATAACTCCTTTGCCTCGTTTCTAGTATCGTCCGCGCAACGGCTCTTGTCAACTGACCATTAGGACAGGATAGAGCGATAATTTGACATTGATTAGTTATATCACATATACTGCCGGAGGAAATTTTCCTCGTATTTGCCGGGTGGTCCGCCGGAAAGCGGTGGGCAGAATAGGGAAGTCGGTGAGAATCCGATACAGTCGCGCTACTGTGACTGGCGAGTTGCTTATCATTTATGCCACTGCTCTGTGGAGAGTGGGAAGGCCGGATAAGCCACGTTTTCAGCCAGAAGTCAGGAGACCTGCCCGGTGCCTTTTGTATGCTCTTGATCCTTCGCGTAAGAGGAGTGAGCTGCCGGGACATTCTTTTTCAACCCGATCATGTCTCTGGTTGACCCCCATTTTGCGCAAGGTGATGGCGAGTGTTTAGCATGTCCTGGAGGTTTATTTAAGATGTGCTCTCAAGTCATCTCTCCGCGCCGCGGCCTGCTGGCTCTGCTAGCTGTGTTCGCGCTGCTCCTGGCTGCCTGTGGTGGGCAGTCTTCGTCTACTGGTAGTGTGACTCCTACCCCTACCCTGGCCGCGTTACAGCCGGTTACGACTGACCAGAATAACGCGCCGATCACGTTCCCGACCAGCGCGCCGCAGAAGATTGTATCGATGGTGCCAAATATCAGCGAGATGCTCGGCGCGCTGCCTCTGCAAGGGAAGGTCGTGGCCGTGGACTACTACACCAATTATCCCGCTGCGCTGGCCGCGCTGCCTAAAATCTCGGACGCCAGCGCCAAATACAGTGTTGAGCAGATCTTCAAACTGCATCCCGATCTGGTGCTGACATATGGCGATGACACCAAACAGTACGATAGCCAGCTTGAGAACCTGCATGTGAATGTGGTCAATCTACCTTCGGGTGACCTGACACTGGTGCTGCGCGAAATTCTCACGGTGGGCAAGCTGACTTTTACCGAAGATGCGGCTAGCAAACTGGTGGCTCAGTTGCAGCAGCAGATCAGCCAGGTCAAGGCGAAAGTGGCTGGCACGAAAGCACCAAAGGTGATGATTGAGGCAGACGACAGCGTTGCTGGCAAGCCCTATGTCTTCGGTGGCGGCTCTTTTGGCGATCAGTTGATCGCCGATGCCAATGGCGTCGATGTTTTCCACGACAATACCACTGGCGGTGGCTTCCCCCAGGTGACAGACGAGGCTGTTTTTAGCGCCAATCCGCAGTATCTGATCCTGACCGAAGATCCGACTTATGGCGGCAGCGTCAACGCGGTCTACCAGCGCAATGGCTGGAGCGTCATTGACGCGGTCAAACAACACCAGGTCGTACGCATCAACTCTAACCTGATCGGACGCCCAGGTCCGCGCCTGGTCGAGGGTTTGCAATGCCTGGCTCAGATTATCCATCCCACCAGCTTTAGCGGCTCGCTGCCGGGCTATTGCTCTGGTACCGTGTAGTACTTTTATATATAAGGAAGACGTGGGTTGATCGGCAGATTGGCCCACGTCCTTTTACTAAAGCTATGAAAAACCGCTTTTTGCAGGTATTACTCAAACGTATCCGCACGCTACCAGCCTGGAGTACCCTGTTCCTGCTGGTGCTGTTGTTGTTGGGGACGATTGTGCTGGGCGTGAGCTTTGGATCGATAGCGATCCCGCTGGATACCATCCTCCAGGTGCTTCTAAATGGCACCGGCCTTTTTCATTTCGCGGGCGGCTGGGACCAGATTACCGAGGTGATTATCTTACAGTATCGCCTGCCCATCGTTGTCGGGACGGCCCTGGTGGGCGCGGCCCTGGCAGTCGCGGGCGCGCTTTTTCAGGCGATTTTGCGCAACCCACTGGCTGATCCTTTTTTGATAGGCACCTCCTCGGGCGCGGCTCTGGGCGCGGCTATTGCGTTTATCCTGCCTTTTGATACTGTCTATGGCGCGTTTTTCCCGCTCACCTCCGTCTGCGCTTTTGCTGGCGCCATCGTCACCGTCCTTTTTGTCTATCTTCTCTCGCGTACCGGCGGTGAAACGCCCGTGGTTACGTTGATTCTGGCCGGTGTGGTTGTCAACGCCGTGCTGGTGGCCGCGCAGACTCTTTTGCTGACCTTAGCTCCACATAGCCAGTTCGGGGGCATCGCTGCTCTGTTTAACTGGCTCTCAGGCGGCGTTTCGCTTGACTCATGGGCGCCTGTCCTGCTGGTTGGAGGGCTGATTGTGCCAGGAATCGCGCTGGCGCTCTGCCTGGCCGGTATACTGGACGCCTTTGGCCTGGGCGAAGAGAGCGCAGCCCATCTCGGATTGCATGTCGAGCGCTATAAACTGCTGACCGTTTTGCTGGCCTCGCTGATCACAGCCGCCGCGGTCTCGATCAGCGGCCTGATCGGCTTTGTTGGCCTGATGATTCCCCACGTCATGCGCCTGCTGCTGGGACCACGCCATCGCGTGCTTTTGCCCGCCGCGGCCTTTGGCGGAGCGATCTTCCTGGTCCTGGCTGATCTGCTGGCGCGCGTGGTGCTGGCTCCCAGTGTGCTGCCCGTTGGCATCTTTACCTCGTTAATCGGCGCCCCCTTCTTCTTATTTCTGTTGAGAAACAGCAAGCGAGCATATAAATGGTAGACGACACAACGCGGGTCAGTGGCCAGCAGGAAGCGCGAGCCATGCCCCTTCTGAGGGTAGAGAACCTGGCTTTTGGTTATACTGATCAGACCCTGCTCTACGGAGTGCAGATGTCTGTGTGCAGCGGTGAAATGGTCGGGCTGTTAGGACCAAATGGCTCCGGGAAAACCACCCTTTTGCGCCTGCTGAGCGGCGTTTTGCAGCCTCGCGCAGGGCGGATTACGCTGGATGAGCGCGAACTCTCAGCCTGGGGCAGGCGCGGCATCGCGCAGCGCGTGGCAGTAGTACCGCAGGAATTGCAGGTGCCCTTCGCCTTCACAGTTGAGCAGATGGTCGCGCTGGGGCGCACGCCTTTTGTCAGCCTTTTTGGTAACAGGACCAGCCGCGATCATGAGATCACGCGCGAGGCCATGAGGCTGGCGGAAGTAGATGGACTGGCGGAGCGTATTTTTCACGAATTGAGTGGTGGAGAGCGCCAGCGCGTCACCCTGGCTATGGCCCTCGCGCAGCAGCCGCGCCTGCTGCTGCTCGACGAGCCCACCTCGCATCTTGACATAAAATATCAGATTGAAACGCTGGAACTGGTCAGGCGCCTGAACCGCGAGACCGGCGTCACGGTTCTCGCGGCCATGCATGACCTCAACCTGGCCGCGCGCTATTTTCCGCGTTTGTTGCTTTTTCAAAGGGGGATTGTCGCCGATGGCGGGCCGGCGGAGGTGCTGGAACCGCGCCTGCTCCAGCGAGTCTATGGCATAACTGTACAGGTGGGGGTTATGCGTGGGGCGGAACATCTGAGCGTCTTGCCGCCGGGGGAAGACATGGCGAATAACCACGCGCAGAACGAGCAGGAGGCAGAAGTTCACGTCATGGCCGGGGGAGGTTCGGGCGCGCTGCTGATGCGAGCACTGGCTGACGCGCGGATTGCTTTTAGCGCGGGTGTACTGAATATCGGCGACAGTGATTATACCCTGGCCCTGCGTCTGGCCAGTGCGGTCATTCCTGAACATCCCTTTTCACCAATCTCGGAGAGTACTCGCCAGCACTTGCAGCGGTGTTTGCAAGCAGCAAAATTGCTTATCATCTGTCCCATGCCCCTTGGGCCAGGCAATTTGATTCTGCTCCAAGGAGCGCTGGAACTCTGCCAGCGAGGGGTTCCAGTTCTTTTATTGCTGCCACCAGGCAGCAGAGAGAAGAGTCCACTTGAGGCTGAATTGTCCCCGGAAGTCCTCGCCCGGCTTTTATGTACTCCTGCGCGCGATTACGCGCATGGAGATGGGACGCGCCTGCTGCGGCAACTCATAGAATTCGGAGCTACAGTTGTGGCCAGTGTTGGAGAAGCTGCGGAACATGCCAGGCAGATGATAGCTGCCAATGATCCTGCTCTGTAGCCAGCATAGAGAATCCTGACACAAGATTTTTCGACTGATAATCGTTTTTAGATTCTCGTATTTTTCCTCGGGTTATGACATCTACGGATTGGCCTGTAGAGCCATTCCACATAATTATATTGTTGAGAAAGCAGTACCCAGGTACTACTGGATTGACCAGCGATGATACATCAGGGTATACTCTGACCATCGACACAAACAGTACATCTATCGATTGCTAGTCAATGTGGCGTCCAGGAGACACCTCGGTACCAATAATGGTACGCAGTAGTCGAGATAGTACTCCGGTCCTGAACAGTACAGCGATACTGGGTACAGGAATAGGAAATAGATATATATCTGGTTAAGACGCGAGAGCAAAACAGCCTGGAATATACAGCCCCTTTGGTTGTCTTTATTCCATCTACCGCCCCAGCGAGAAGAGTATCAGACGAGCAAGAAGCCGTGATTCCTTCCTCATAATGCTGACTTTGCCATAGAAGTCGTTTTGAGCAGTCCCATAGCAGGCAATTGGAGGTAAGACCTCGCCTGCCATCGAGATCGTTTTAGCAGTTCCATAGCAGACAGCTTTGCAGAAAGGTTTTAACATAACATGGAGAATATTACGAACATGCAGCCTACCGTTCATACAGACATCCGTAACAGAAAGAAACAGTCGCGTGTAAGGATGATGCTGGCCGGTGGCGGACTCGCTGGTGCGTTGTTGATCGGTGGTCTATTTGGCGGCACGCATAGCACGCAAGCCACGGCTCATCACACCCTGGCTCAGAAGGCAAAAACCAGCGTGGTTGCCAGCCATAAAGTAGCTACCAGCCACAAAGCGGTTGCCAGTCACAAAGCGGTTGCCGGTCACAAAGCGGTTGCCAGCCATAAAGCCGCTGCCACGCAGGTGCAGACCGCGCCTACCTCCTATACCATGGCCAACGATTATGTAGGTATGGCTCGCCAGGACGCAATTGCCGCGGGCATCAACCCTGACGCCTTCGTGCGTCAGATTCAGCAGGAAAGCGGCTTCAATCCGAGCGCTGGTTCGCCCGCGGGCGCCGTTGGTATCGCGCAGTTCATGCCTGGGACCGCGGCCAGCATGGGCGTCAATCCTTATGATCCTTCCTCGGCTCTGTCCGGCGCGGCGCACATGATGGCCGGCCTGGCGGCACAGTACGGTGGTGACTATGCCAAAGCCCTGGCAGCTTACAATGCTGGTGGTGGCGCGGTTGACTCGGCGGTCGTTGCTGGTGGTGGCAACTGGCTTGCGTTCATGCCTGCCGAGACCCAGAACTACGTTGCCATTATCATGGGTTAATTTAGCTATTGATATATAGCAATAGCTAAAGAGAATGCAGAAGCTATCAAGCCTCTGCATTCTCTCGTTTTGGTGGTTGCTGCAAAACATCTGCACAGTTAGTTGACCAGCAGACCTGGACGGTCGTGCTCTCGAAGGTGCAGCCTTGTTGCTCGTCTCTCAGGACTCAACAACTTCTTCCTCAATATCAGCAGCCTGATCGAGCTGCTCAGGGCTCTGGTCGAGGGCACGCCGGATGCGGTTCAGGCGTTTCTGAAATTGTTGCCGGGCGTAGTCGCGCAGAAATTCAGGCGTGCCATTGCGCTCCTGATCAGCGGCTACCCGCGCGAACAACTCGTTCATACGGTTCTCCACCACGGGCCAGAGGGATTTATCAGCCGCGACCAGGCGTGAGATCAGGTAGACGCCGTAGGCAATGTGGCGAGACTCGTCACGTTTAATCAGGAGCAGACCTTGCTGGAGTCCAGGCATAGCGTTGGTCATGCTTAGCATCTTGAAAAAGCTCTGATAGCCAGTCTCCGCCAGCACGCCCTCGATGATCATGTTGTACATCACCGACGCGCGCACCTGGTTGACCGGGGATGGATCGCTGAGCAGCAGATTCATCGCGCGCGGCAGCTCCTCGCCGAACAGATCGCGGTTATTTCCATCGCCCGGTGTCCGATCCTCGGAGCGGAAGAGGTGTAGATCTCCCTGCTCCTGAATAACCTCGTCCAGAACGCGGCGAAAAAACTCGGTATGTTTGGCTTCTTCCCAGAGAAACGTCGTCAGGAACATCTCTTCTTCCAGCCGCCCCTCGCGCGCCATGGTCATAATCAGCGGTAACAGATCAAGCGTTACCGCCTCTTCTCCGGCCTGGAAACCCAGGATCAGGCGAAACAGGCGTTCTTTGAACTGCTCGGGAATGTTGGCCCAGTCCTGGCGATCCTGTGTCAGATCAATTTCGCGCGGGTCCCAGATGCCCAGTTTCTTGGCTTTGTGATAGAGCCGCATCGGCAGACTATCGTGGCGCAGACCGCGAGTCGTTAACGTCGTGTAGGTTCGAGGTGGTGTCATAGTCATAAAAGACTCTCCTTATTCTTCTTCCGAGTGCTCAGATTCTTGCACTGACTCTGTGCGTATAACTTCTGAGCCTGCTTCTTTCCGCAAATAGTCCACCAGCATAGTGATATAAGGACGCGCCTGCTCCTCAAAGGGTATGCTGGGGCCATTGAGCATTCTGAGCATGAACAGGCCATTGATCTGGCTCTGGAGCAGAAAGCACAACTGAGGATCGCGCAGCCCGAGCAATTCCATAATGGCCCGGCGATAGCGCCCGGCCCCTTCTTTCAGGATCTCTCCAGCCGCTTTGCCAGAGAGATCACGATGTTGATAGTAATTGAGCGAGATCAGGAGCTGTTTGCGCAAAACGTCTTCATGCTGTGCGATGAAATGAAACAGGGCGCTCAGGCGCTCCTCAAGTGTCGCCTGCTGCTGGACCAGGGTAGTTGCTTCAAAGACTATTTGTTGGGTAACCTCTTCAACGAGATGCTGGAACAACGTCTCTTTCGTGGGAAAGTAATAGTACAGCGTGCCAGTTGAAACGTGGAGCGCTTCGGCGATTTGTCGCATTGTCAGCGCCTCATACCCGTAGCGGGCGAACAGATCGACACACTGTTCCAGGAGATGTTTACGGTAATTGACATGATCAACCAGTTTCGGCATGCTATCTCTCGACTTTATTTATACCGAACGTTTGATATAAATAAAGATACCTGATAAACCAGGAAAAAGCAAGGGGCAATTAAGAGGCGATGGTGGACCATTTTCTGAGCTTGCGAGGTCATGCTGACCACTACAGCGGTCAGC
>DASVMX010000169.1:0-28999 GCA_036384215.1 Ktedonobacteraceae bacterium
CGCTGAGCGGCGCCAGGTTTGCCAGCAGTCTCCAAAGTTTAGGGTTGAAGAGCCGAGGACAAAGAGCAACCTCGGCTCTTCAACCTTAAAAAACATCTGGATAGCATCGTTCGTACAGGAACATGCTTTCCAAAATATGGCCGAATAGAGTCGATTGCAAACTCCGACGAGCTGCCAGGCGCACGGTCAGGTCAAGCGCCTGGGTGGTCACGGTCTGCGATGCCGCTGTTCCTTCGCTCGCGGGCCAATCGTGTCACAAAGAAAGGGGAGCGAAACCCATGGTTCTTAAATGCCTCCGTTTCGTGAGCCTCGTCTGCGCGGCACTGGCCATGGGCGTGACAATCGCTCACGATCTAGAAATTCCTGGCAAAGACCTGCTCAACGGGGCAGAATGGCTCACCATACAAAACACCTTCTATGGCGGATTTGCCCTGGTTGGTGGGGTAACCGAGGTACTTGGATTGGTCTCGACCGGACTTCTCGCCTGGCTCCTACGTCGGCAGAGAATCACCTTTCTCCTGACCCTGCTTGCCGCGCTGTGCTTTGCAGGTATGCTTGCCGTGTTTGCCTTCGGCAACCAGCCCATCAATCTCCAGGTCGCGCGTTCTGCGCTGCCCGCTAATTGGCGTGCGCTTCGTGATGCCTGGGACGGCTTCCATGCAGCGAGTTCGGCCCTGGCAATGCTCGCGTTCATCTTCTTACTTCTTGCCATCCTGCGTGATACCCACCCATCACGAAGCCTGATGGAGAAGCCGAAGTCATAGAAGGCTAACTGATGGTAGCTTCTTGTCGGCTCAAAACGTTGCGTTTGACAACGACTGACAAGATATGAGATACTGCTTGCAAAAATAATGCCTGTCAGCCCGAAGCACCATCGGCGCGTCCTTTTTCGCCGAGTTCCGTCTCCTTTCTGCTTCATGGTTGGGCCAACAGTAGACGAGCACCCGTGGCATGCCCTGCTTTTTTCACGCCATCTGACACAATTGTAGAGCCAGCGCAGCTCGCATTGTTCTTGTCTCATATTGCTCTCCTTGCCCGTAACCATTCTGGCCGCTCTTGCAACTCTAGAAAGAGAACCAGAGAATGATCTTCTTGTTGGTGTGTGTTGATCGGTTCCTGCGTAATGGGTGGGCTCCTGATAGGTGGACTTTCCTGTAAGCAAGTGGGGAGGTATGGCGCAACGGGTTCCAGGGATGTCGTGGCTGGGGACGAACGATGGCCAGGTTTCCTCTGGCCGCGATATGGAGCGGCTGGAGTTGCATAGATCACCTGGGTCTGGGCTGCCCATGGGGGGTCCAGGCGAATATAAGCGAGGAGGAAATCGTTCAATATGAGTCGAGTGTACCATCTCTTCTCCCTTGCGAGGACGCTTGCTGCTGTTGTCGCTCTGATCCTGACGCTGACTCTGGTCGGGAACGTGAGCGCCGCGCCTGTCGCCAAAGGCGGGTCACCAGTCGAGGTAGAACAAGCCGTCCAGCATGATGTCTCGCCACCGCTGCATGACATGGCCCAGTCTTTCCATGCATCAGGCGTGAGGCGCGATCAGCCGTTACGTCTCTTCCCGGTGCCGCAGGGAGCGAACGTGCAGCCTGATCCCGTTGTCCAATCTGCGGCTCTTCTTCCCAATGTCACGACTACCGCAGGGGTAAATATCAATGGCGTCGGCGACACCAGTAATACCCCGGCCAACCCCTGTAACTGCGCTCCATCTGATACCAACGGCGCGGTGGGCGCGACGCAGTTCGTGCAGTGGGTCAACACCGCCTTTGCCGTCTACGACAAGAGTGGCAATCTCCTGATGGGGCCAACCGCCGGCAACGCCCTGTGGTCAGGCTTTGGCGGTCCCTGCCAGACCAACAATGATGGGGACATCATCGCCCAATATGACAAAGCGGCAGGTCGCTGGGTGCTGACCCAGTTCTCCGTCACAGGCGGTCCGCCTTTCGAGCAATGTGTGGCTGTCTCGACCACCTCTGATGCCACCGGGACGTACAACCGCTATGCCTTCCAGGAGCCCAACTTCAACGATTATCCCAAGCTGGGCATCTGGCCGGATGGCTATTACTTCTCCTTTAATATGTTTCAGGGCAACAGCTTCGTCGGGGCGCGAGCCTGCGCTTTTGATCGCAGCAAGATGCTCGCTGGCGCTGCTGCCACCCAGGTCTGCTTCCAGCAGAGTTCCAGCGTTGGAAGCCTGCTGCCGTCCGATCTGGATGGGACGCTTGCCCCGCCCACAGGTGAGCCAGATTTCTACCTGAATTTCGGCTCGAACGCGCTGAACCTTTGGAAGTTCCACGTGGATTTCACCACGCCGGCCAATTCCACCTTCACTGGCCCGACCACTCTCCCCGTCGCGGCGTTTACTGCAGCGTGTTCAGGAGGCGGGTCGTGTATTCCCCAGCCCAACACCTCCAACAAACTTGATTCGCTTGCCGACCGACTGATGTATCGGCTAGCTTATCGCCGGTTTAGTGATGGACACGAAGCGCTTGTGGTCAATCACTCGGTCACGGTGAGTGGGAACAAGAGAAGCTCCGTCACAGGTGTGCGCTGGTACGAAATTCGTAATCCCAACGGGACGCCTGCGGTGTTCCAGCAGGGAACATTTTCTCCCAACGCGAACTCACGGTGGATGGGGAGCATTGCGATGGATAAGTTTGGCGACGTCGCTCTTGGCTACAGCGAGTCCAGCAGTTCGCTCTTCCCCAGCATCGCGTACACAGGTCGTGTGCCGTCTGATCCGCTCGGGACGATGGAAGCAGAGAACGTTGCCTTCCAGGGCAGCGGATCGCAAACCGGCAGCCTGCACCGCTGGGGCGACTACAGCAGCATGAGCGTTGATCCAGTAGATGACTGCACCTTCTGGTACACCACCGAGTACCTGGCAACGTCCGGCTCGTTCAACTGGAGTACGCGCATCATCTCCTTCAAGTTCCCCGGCTGCTAGGCAGCAAGAACAGGGCAGTTCCTATCTGCCCGGCTTCATCGCTCCTGATGGGTCCTCCACTGGCCTGTCAGGAGCGATGAAGCGTACCCGGACAACGGAGAGCCCCAAACCATGAAGCATTAAGACAATTGGTACATCTTTGTGCGTGAGGATGGATCGACAGTTAGCAATAAGTGTACCTTGTTCCGCTTCCATCGCGCTTTCGCGTCTTCTTCGCTGGTTTTTTTGCGCCATCACGTGGAAGAGATGGTGCAAAGCGCCGGAACATGCGATATTTACTGAAGTCAAGCGTGATATCGGACAATGACAGATGTGGTAAAAAGAACCATCTTTTTTGTTGCCAGGGTAGTCAAAGTGAACAACGAGCAAAGGGCACAAACGCGTGCAAGTACTCCTCACGTCACACGGTAAAAGCGCTCCTGGCCATCCATGACGGATTTCTCTCTGATTACTTGAATTCCTCTTCTCTCAGAAATATGAAGGTTCTTTTGCTCTTGCAAAAGAGGAGAAGGGATTCCATACTTGACAGTGGGGATGCCATCCTGTGTTGCCAGCACAGCACACCTGTTCCTATGCAATGTGTTTTCAAATGGACTTGAAAGTGAGGTTCTGTATGCGCTCCGTCTTACGGTTCCGCTCAAAGATGAGCATCGTATTTTCCCTGGTCGCTCTTGCCTCTCTTCTTGGTGGGCTCCTGTTTTTCCTGGAAGCTGGAAGATCGGTGAGCATCGCCCAGGCCAGAGGCTTCACGGCCTCCGATCTATCAAAGATCCAGAAACGGATTCTCTCCGGCTTTCTCAGCTTCGAGCTGGATGCCTCGCAAAATGGGCTTCATGCGAATGCCACCACTCGTGGCACCTACACCCCAACCGGTGACGATGGCTGCTCCCAGAATCGGGGCAGCAATGTCAAGGTCAATCAGAATTGCCTTAATATCACCGACGCCAATCTCCAGGGACGTGGGCAAGCCCAGAATGAGACGGCGATTGCCGAAGATCCTTTCCATCCTGGGCGCCTGGTTGCTAGCTTCAATGATTACCGCCGAGGTGATGGAGGCTGTTATGGGGCCTTCAGTCGCGACAGCGGGCAGAGTTGGACCGACACGACCTTGCCCAATGGGTTCACCAGTGGCGCCAGCTTCGGCGGCGTCGCGCGCCAATACTGGCAAGCTGGAGGCGACACCTCGGTGGCCTGGGATACGAAAGGCAATGCTTACTTCAATTGCCAGGTGTTCATGCGTGGTCCTGGCACCACGAATAATCCCGACCTGTCCAGCGCTGACTATGTTTTCCGTTCCACCGGCAATGGTGGCGCCTCCTGGAACTTCCCCGGCCATCCGGTGATTGAGACGTTCACGCAGAACCCGGCAGTGTTGGAAGACAAGCCCTACATGACGGTCGATAACCATATCGGCAGCCCGTTCCAGGATCGCATCTATGTGACCTGGACGCGCTTCGCCGCCGATGGCAGCGCCTACATTTATGAAGTGCATTCCGCTGATTATGGTCAGACCTTCAGCGCCCCCGTTGTGGTCAGCACCACCAGCCCGCTGTGTGTGAACACCTTTGGGGCAGGCACCCCGCAAGGCACCTGTAATGAGAACCAGGATTCGGCCCCTTTCACCGGGCCGGATGGTGCGCTTTACGTCGCCTATGCCAACTTTAACAACGCGGTCAGTGATGCCAACGACAATCACAACCAGATCTTGCTTTCCAAATCAACCGATGGCGGCGCGACTTTCAGCGCGCCGGTACTGGTTGGCAACTACAACGAACTGCCAGACTGTGCCACCTATCAGGGCGGACAGGACGCGGGCCGGGCGTGTGTTCCCGAAAAAGGCTCGTCTACCAGTTCTGTTTTCCGGGCCACCAATTATCCGTCAGGCGCCGTTGATCCGACGAATGGCGCGGTGGTGGTGACTTTTGGGTCCTACCTCAACAAGGATTCCAACCCGGCCAATGGATGTATGCCGACCGGTTTTGCTAGAAATGGGAACAATCTCTACACTGGCGTCAAGACGGTGGGGGCCTGTAATAACAAGATTCTGGAAACTGTCTCCACCAATGGGGGGACCAGTTTCAATGGCACCATCACTGACCCGACGACTCTGACCGTCGTCAGTTCTGCGGCGGGTCAGAAGGCGAGTGACCAGTGGTGGCAATGGGCCGCTTTTACTCGCAATGGCAAGTTGGCGGTTTCCTACTATGACCGTCAATATGGAACCGACGAAACCACCGGGTTCATGGATGTGAGCCTGTCTGGCTCCAGGAACCTCCAGAACTTTGGGGTGCGCAGGATTACCTCCAGTTCCATGCCATCGCCCACCGAGTTTCCTGACGCCCAGGGCAACAGTCTGTTCTTCGGCGACTACACAGGGCTTGATGCGGTGAACGGCGCCCACCCGATCTGGATGGATACGCGTAGCCCGGACCTGGTTCTCTGCCCAGGAACGGGTGCGCCTGGGGTTCCTCCACAGGTGTGTACCTTTACTTCAGTGCCCAATGGCCCAACTGCCAATGACGAGGACGTTTTCACGGCGTCCGCAGATGTTCCTTCCAACTAACGGCCTTGCTCGATCAGGATGTTGAAGCTGGCACAACATCCTTCTTTCCCCAGAGAGCCGCTTGGAGACAAGCGGCTCTTGTTTGACCAGATGGTTTCTCAAGGATGAGCGAAGACGGTCCTTGAGTATCCCTGTAGAAAGAAGAGAACCAGGGACCTCACGAAATAAACAAGGAATGCGAGTGTTTGGAATGGAACGCTACATTCATTGGAATTATAGGATAAAATAGAAAAGAAACAGAATCTGAGCGAGCATCCAGGGTGGATGCCCGCTCTCTTGTATCACACAAAGGGGGGCGAGTTCATGGCATCCTGGTGGCAGAAGACGGCGGCGGCTGTGGCAGGCATTGCGGGTCTGGCCGGCGGTGCGTATTATGTATTTATGCGCCGGCCACTCCCGAAAACGCATGGCACACTGCGCCTGGCGGATCTCCACGAGCCTGTTGAGATCGTGACAGATCATTACGGTGTCCCACATATTTACGCGCACAATGAAGATGATCTCTACCTGGCGCAAGGCTATGTCCACGCGCAATACCGGCTCTGGCAGATGGAACTGAATCGCCGCGTGGGCGCGGGCCGCCTCTCGGAAATTTTTGGCGAGCTGACGACCGAGGCTGATCGTTTCGCGCGCCGCCTGGGCATGCATCGCGCCGCTGCCGCTGGCATTAAAACCCTTTCGCCGCATAGTTTGCGCATTTTGCAGTCGTACGCGCGTGGAGTCAACGCGTTTATCAGCAGTCATCGCAACAATCTGCCAATCGAGTTTACTCTGCTGCGCCTCAATCCTGAGCCCTGGCAGCCATCTGACACGCTGCAATGGGGCAAGATGATGGGCTGGAACCTGGGCGGCAACTGGGAAACGGAGATTGTGCGCGCTCGCCTGGTGGCGAAGCTGGGTCCGGAACGGGCCGCGAAGCTGGAGGCTGGCTATGATCCAGAGCACCCGTTGATCATCCCGCCCGGTGTGGCCTACGCCGGGACAAACCTGGGCATCGTAGAGCAGTACGTGGCGCTCAAGCAGTTGAGCGGCTTTGGCCTGATGGGCGGCAGCAATAACTGGGTAGTTGATGGCTCGATGACCACTACGGGCCAGCCGATTGTCTGCAATGATCCCCACCTGGGCCAGGCCGCGCCCTCGATCTGGTTTGAATGCCACCTGGTCGCGGGTGACCACGATGTCGTAGGAGTCAGCTTCCCTGGCTCGCCGGGGGTTATTATAGGGCATAACCGCCACGTGGCCTGGGGCGTAACCAACGCGGTCTCAGACGTTCAGGATCTGTACGTCGAGAAGTTCAATCCAGACAATCCCAACCAGTACGAATTTATGGGTCGCTGGGAAGAGGCGCAGATCCATCGCGAGGAGATCAAGGTCAAAGGTCGCCACGAGCCAGTCGTCGAAGAGGTACGCGTCACACGTCATGGACCAATCCTGACACACATCAAAGGCAGTGCAAGTACCCTCAATGGCAATCAGCCCGACGAGCTGCCGCTGGCCCTGCGCTGGACCGGGCTGGAGCACCATCACCTGATTGACGCGATTGAACAGATGGCGCAGGCGACCAATATCGACGAGTTCCGCGCGGCCCTGCGTAACTGGGACGTACCGGCGCAAAACTTTGTCTTCGCCGACACTCACGGCAACATTGGCTACTTGATGGCCGGCGCGATCCCCACGCGCGCCAGGGGTCAGGCGCTTCTGCCTTCGCCTGGCTGGACCGGCGAGTACGAGTGGACCGGGCTGATTCCTTTCGAGGAGCTGCCCCAGATTACCAATCCACTGCAACACTTTATCGTCACCGCCAACAACCGCGTGATTAACGATGCCTATCCGCACTATATCACGCACGAGTGGCTGAATGGCTACCGCGCCCAGCGTATCCGCGATCTGTTGACCAGCAAGGGCAAGCTCGCGCCCTCGGACATGGCCGCGATCCAGGGCGATCAGTACTCTATCCCCGCGGAAGCGCTGGTGCCGCACATGCTGAGTGTGGCTCCGCGCACGCAACTGGCAGTGCAAGCTCAGGATATTCTGCGCACCTGGAACCGCGTGCTGGCGCCCAACAGCGCCGGCGCAGCTCTCTACACAACCTTTCTACGCAAGCTCGAACACCTTACCTTCGCGGCCATCCTGGGCGATGACGCGGGGCTGCTGCAAAATTACCTGGGCGCCGGCACAACCCTCCTGGCCATTACTAATGGTTACACCAGCCGCAGCACACCTACCATCATTCGCCTGCTCAACGAACAGGACGATAGCTGGTTCGCCGATTCCGCGGTGCCGAATGGCCCGCGCACCTGGTCCGCTGCCCTGCTCAGCGCCTTCGAGGCCACCCTCGACGAGTTGCACGACAAATTGGGGCCAGACCCCACATGCTGGCATTATGGCAAAGTCCATAAAATGACCTACGCCCACGCGCTGGGCCGCGTCAAACCGCTGGACAAAATCTTCAATCGCGGCCCCTATCCCGTGGGCGGCGATATTGATACAGTCCACATGGGCGCGGTCTCGCCCACCGAGCCGGAAACCGTCATCACCGTGCCCTCCTTCCGCCAGATCGCCAACCTGGCGGATCTCGCGGCCTCGCTCTCGGTTCACGCGCCCGGCCAGTCCGGCCACCCTGCCAGCAAGCACTATGACGACTTCATCAAGCTCTGGCGCAACATGGAATACCACCCCATGCTCTTCGACCACGAAGTCATTGACGAGCAAGCAGCAGAAAAGTTGAGGATGATACCATGACACGAGTTGCAGTAATTGGCAACGGCGGCGGTGGCAAAACAACGATGTGCCGCCGCCTCAGCTGCGCCCTGAATATTCCTTTCTATCCGATTGACCAGATCCAATTCAAGCCAGGCTGGCAGCCAGCCACGCACGAGGAATTCCGGGAAAAACACGAGCAGATTCTGGCGCGGGAGAAATGGATCATCGACGGCTGGGGTCCGCGCGAAGACATTTTACGGCGCTTTGAGCTGGCCGATACGCTGATTTTCGTCGATCACCCGCTCTCCATCCATTACTGGTGGGCCGCCAAACGTCAGTTTCTCAGCATTTTCCGCGGCTATCCCGATGGTCCCGAAGGTTGCGAACTTTTGCCGGTGACGCGCCGCATGTTCCAGACCATCCACAGGGTCCACTACAAACTGCGCCCCTGGCTGATTGAAGCTCTCGCCGCCTTCGAGGGCCGCAAGGACATCGTCCACATCCATTCGCCCGGCGAACTGCGCCGCTTCCTTAAACAACACGGCGCGGCGTAATAGTAAGTAATAGTGTCAGCCAATCTGTTCCTCTTCCTATTGACATGGTCCTTTTTGCACATTGGAGGGCCCGTGAGCCCTCCGATGGCAGCAAGAAATACGTTGTTATAACAAGCTCACGCCCACACCCAGCAGAGCGGAAAGGACAACCACCACCCAGGGCGGCACTTTCCAGATCACCAGCAACCCAAAGGCAATGAGACCCAGGGCAAAATCGAGCGGTGCGTGAATAGCACTGGTCCAAATGGGTTGATAGAGTGCCGCCAGCAGGATACCCACCACTGCCGCATTGATACCCCGCAGGGCGGCCTGGAAAGCTTCAATAGAACGCAAGCGGTTCCAGAACGGCAAGATGCCCATCACAAAGCAAAACGAGGGCAAGAAGATGGCGACCAGAGCAATCAGTGCTCCCAGCCACCCATTGGGCGCGGATTTACTCACTGTTCCCAGGTAGGCCGAAAAGGTGAAGAGGGGGCCAGGAACCGCCTGCGCAGTCGCATAGCCGGTGAGGAACTGATCATTGCTGACCCAGCCAGCCGGAACCACTTCACGCTGCAAGAGTGGCAAGACCACGTGCCCACCGCCAAAGACCAGTGAGCCAACGCGAAAGAAGGTGTCGAAAAGCGCCAGGACCTGATTATGCGCGAAGAGGCGCAAGAGTGGCAGCCCGAAGAGGAGCGTGAAAAACACGATCCAACACGCAATGGCAAGCCGACGTGGTACGTGGAGGGGCAGGGCTGCGGGCGAAGATTCCTCGGTTCTTTGGAGAAACCGCCAGCCGAGCAGTCCGCCAACAGCGAGGATCACGATCTGGAGAGGAGCCACTGGCCACAGAAGAATGGCGATGGCGGAAAGGATCGCGATGGTAGCACGTGGCCGATCAGGGCAGAGCGTCCGTGTCATGCCCCACACGGCCTGCGCTACCACAGCGACGGCCACGATCAGCAAACCATGCAGCCATCCTGCCTGAGTGATCCCATGGACTCCCGCGGTGAAGTAAGCAAACACCGTGAGGGCAATGGCCGAAGGCAAGGTAAAGCCGATCCAGGCAGCCAATCCTCCGAAAATGCCTGCACGCGTCATCCCCAACGCGATGCCCATCTGGCTGCTGGAGGGGCCAGGTAAGAACTGGCACAAAGCCAGCAGATCCGCGTAGTTCTGCTCATCGAGCCACTTGCGGCGCACAACGATCTCCTCGCGGAAGTAGCCCAGGTGGGCGATGGGACCGCCAAAGCTGGTCAGACCGAGCCGCGTAAAGACGAGCAACACTTCCCAAAACGATCCCTGCGGCCTGCTGCGCTCGGCATCCTTGTTCTCTGGTGCCTCCTCACTCTGCATCGGCGTGGCTCTCTTCTCTTTGTCCTTGTTCCGCCGTCCGTGTCTCCTCGACCGGAAACAAGAGGTTTTTCCAGTTCTGATGGGTTGTTGGATCGTTCTTCATACGCGTACGCATCTCCATTTAAAAAACGCTTTGCTCGATGAGAAGTCCCTTACCCCCGGAAAGACTTTCCTCTTGGAGAGGCCATTTCCTCGGGGCTATTTACTACAATTTCATTTGAAGCAAACATGTTTAATAGGACTATAGCATGTTTCCACAGAAAAAGCAAGCGGTGAGAAAGTTGTAGTTCCCCTAACAATCGGGGGTTGAGGAATAGCCACAGATTTCTCTCTTGACTTGTCAGCCGTTCTTAGGTATAATGCTCTTAAACTGGATTGCTTCAAATAAGATTGGAGGAAAAATGATGCAGACGAGGGAACAGCCAGCGCCATCGGTGCTCAAACTACTGGCGCATGATCTGCGGTGGACGCTACTCCAACAGCTTACACAGAGTGATTACCGTGTGGGTGAACTCGTTGCGCAGGTGAAGCAGCCGCTCAACCTGGTGTCCTACCATTTACGCCAGCTTCGCCAGGCGGGTCTCGTGCACGAGCGGCGCAGCACCGCTGATGAGCGCTCGTTTTACTACAGCCTGGACCTGCAACGCCTCCACGCGCTCTACCTCGAAGCGTCGTCAAGCCTCCATCCGAGCCTTGGGGAAGCGATCCCCCCAGGGAGCCGCACGCACTGGCACTTTGACGGCCCCCCGCCGCGTCTGCTGTTTCTCTGCACGAGCAACAGCGCCCGCTCTCAGATGGCCGAGGCGCTGGCAAGTCATCTGAGCCAGGGACAGGTGCAGGCGTTGAGTGCCGGGAGTCATCCTGCCCCTGCCGTTCATCCGTTGGCGATCCGCACGCTTGCCCGATGGGGCATCCAGATGGGCCAGTCTGTGCCCAAATCCCTGGAGGGGTTTGTGGATCAGTCGTTTGATCGCGTGATCACGCTCTGTGACCGGGTTCGCGAGCGGTGTCCCACCTGGCGAGACGCGTCGCCGATTCATTGGAGTTTGCCCGATCCTAGCACGGCAGAAGGATCGGAAGCAGAGCGACAACAGGTCTTCGATCAATTGGCCATCCAGTTGGACGTGCGTATTCGGCTCCTGCTCACCTTGCTGGAGCAAGAGCGTCGGGAGAGGGTTTCGGAGCAGAAGACCGGAAGCTAAGCGCCTTTTAACCTGGCTGCGGGCTGGAGACGAGAAGAGCAAATGGCGAGCAGGACAAGGAGGACCGAAACCTCGTCAGACGGGGGAAAGGTTCTGGCATCGGACCCATCGAAGGAGTCTGTTTTTTGAAGGAAAGGAAAACTCATATTGATCTGCTATGATATATAGACGTTTGGGTTCGACACCCGGAGATATCACGTTCTGAGTGAGGAAGACTATATGAAATCCAACCTGGTTGTCAAGATACAGGCGCGGCAGAGCTGGGTGCTTGTGCCGCTGCGGCTGTTTCTGGGGGTGACGTTTGTGTACGCGGGCTTGCAGAAGCTGACTGATCCGCAGTATTTTAACCCGGCTGCGCGCGGCTATATCGGGCACCAGATTATCGCATTCGCGAATGGTTCGCCACTTCATGACTTCCTGATGCGGGTGGCAGTGCCGCACGCGCTACTGTTTGGCGGGCTGGTGGCTTATGGCGAGCTGGTGATTGGCCTGGGTGTGCTGCTGGGGCTGTTCTTGCGCGCGGCCTCGCTCTGCGGACTGCTGATTAACCTGATCTTTTTTCTTTCAGCGGACTGGCACGTCTTCCCGTACTTCTATGGCTCGGATATCGTCTTTCTCTTCGGCTGGCTGACCCTGCTGCTGGCCGGACCAGCGAACCAGGCGCTGCCGGCGCTTGATGTCTGGCTTGTCCAACGCCTGGTGGAACGCGCTGAGCCGGCAAAGCGGCCAGTCTGGGCCGCGCTCTACGCCTGGTTCTTTGGGGTGCAGACCGGCCCGGCTCCGCAGCCTCAGATGCTCCAGGGACCGTCGGGGCAATTCTCCAGGGGTCCTCAGAAAGTTCAAAATTCGTCGCAATATCGCGCCTGGCAGTTTGAGCAGATGCGCAAGGAGAGCAGGCGCAATTTCATCGTCGGCTCGCTGAGCGGGGGCGGAGTGATGCTGGCCCTGGCGCTGCTGGCACAGGCACTGCATCTCCTGCCCGGCAGCAATACGAACACCGGCAATGTAAGTACGACGGACAACATCACGCCCACCCTGGGTTCGCCGGTGGCAAATGACACGCCAACCAGCACAACCGCCAGCAATGTGATTGCGCAGATTAGCAAAGTGCCCGTCAATAGCTCGGCCACCTTCACCCTGCCCGCGAACGGCGACCCCGGCATCCTGGTCCACCTCAACAACGGTCAGTTTGTAGCCTTTGACGCCACCTGCACCCACGCTGGCTGTCCCGTGGACTACGATCCCTCGATCCGCCAGCTCATCTGCCCCTGCCACGGCGCGACCTTCGATCCCACAAAAGCAGCCGCCGTCATCGATGGTCCCGCTCAGACCCCGCTGACCACCGTCAAAATCAAAGTTGACCAGAAGGCGGGCACAATCTCATTAAGTTGAGAAGCTTGCCTTCGGAGTGGGCCTGCCAGTTATTCGTTGAGGACAAAGCGGATAGAGTCGGTGGAATAGCCATTGCCAGTCTCGACGACGCAGCGTGTGCCGGACTGAGAGCCGAGGCGTACATCGCGGTCGAATTGCAATTGCCCATTGGTAAACTCGTATGAAGCTTGCTGCTGGGAAAAGAAACCGCGAATAATGGTGGTTTTATAGCGCTCTTCCTGCTGTTCTTTCAAAGCCTGGAGCAGAGTCGCAGCCTGCTGCCAGGAAGCACAACGCGGGTAAGCAATGTACACTATTTTCTTGCCATTTTCTACGCTGCTGGTGTTGACGATGTAAGCCTGGCGGCCTGGCTCCAGTAGTGCCATGAACTGGGCCATTGTGCGTGGCGGAAACGGGCCTGGCGCCTCTGGTTCGGGCGCGGGCGCGGGCGAAACAAGGGGCGCGAGCGCTGGCTGCTGGCTGGCCGCAGGCGGGCGCCGATTTGCCGCGGCTGGTTGCGCTGGCTGGCGAGGGGTTTGCGCTGGCCGCGGCTGTTGAGTGGGAGTGGCAGGCGCGCGCTGAGTTGTTTGATTGGGCTGATATCCGTGTTGCTGCGGTGCCGGCGCGTGTGGACGTGGCGGCTGAGGATTCTGCTGCGCTCGCCTCAGATCGCGCCCACAGTTGACGCAAAAGACCGCTCGCTCCTGATTCAGTCCTCCACAATATGGGCAACGCATAAATATGTTCTCTCTTTCGCTTTTTCTCACTGAACAAATTGCTGCTCTACTATATCACAACGCGCAGCCTCACACAGTATCAAACCTCCTGCCAGTTCCACCAACACTCGGGGGCTGGGGAGAGGCGATGCTCATCCCTGGCGCCCGGTTATGAATAGAGCCTTTGTGATATGAAAAGTTGCTGAATTGGGGAAAGGAGAGTATTATGGCTCATGCGGAGAGGGAAGGCGAAATGTGGTGGGTGCGGGTGGGTCACAAGGGCACGCGAGAGTAAAGCATGTACTGGAAAGTGGGAACACATAGATGCAGGCAGTAGAACTGATTCGCAAAAAGCGAGATGGGGCTATCCTCAGCGGCGAGGAGATTAGCTGGTTTGTCGAGCAGTATACCGTGGGGCAGGTTGCTGATTATCAGGCTTCGGCCTGGTTGATGGCGGTCTTTTTGCGGGGCATGAGCGCTCAGGAGACGACCGATCTGACGCTGGCGATGGCGCGTTCTGGCGAGCAGTTGGGAGTGCGCGAGGCGATTGCGCCGGTAGTGGATAAGCATAGCACCGGCGGGGTTGGCGATAAGGTCACGCTGGCGGTAGCGCCGCTGGTGGCAGCCTGCGGTGTGGCGGTGGGCAAGATGTCCGGGCGCGGTCTGGGACACACTGGAGGCACGGTTGATAAATTGGAGTCAATCGAGGGCTTTCGCTCCAGTCTGGAGCGCGCGGAATTTATGGAGATTCTGCTCAAGCATCAGATCGTGCTGGCTGGCCAGTCCAGTTCGCTGGCGCCCGCGGATGGCAAGATGTACGCTCTGCGCGATGTCACCGGAACCATTGAAAGCATTCCCCTGATCGCGGCCAGCATTATGAGCAAGAAACTGGCCATTGGAGCCTCGCATCTGCTGCTGGATGTCAAATTTGGCTCGGGCGCCTTTATGAAAGACCTGGATAGCGCTCGCCTGCTGGCTCGCACGATGGTGGATATTGGACGTCTCTCTGGACTGCACACAGTGGCGGCAATTACTTCGATGGAACAGCCGCTGGGGCGCGCCGTTGGCAACGCGCTGGAGATGAGCGAGGCCATCGCTATCCTGCGCGGCGAGGGACCAGGCGATGTCTCTGATCTGTGTTATCACGAGGCGGCGGAACTGCTGGTCATCACCGGCACGGTCGCAAGCATGGCCGAGGCCGAGATGCGCGTGCGCAAAGCCGTGCGCACGGGGTCCGCGCTGGCCAAACTGGCCGAGGTCATCGAGGCCCAGGGAGGCAATCCACGCCAGGTCGAGCATCCAGAACTTCTGCCCGCGGCCCCCGTGCGCGTCATGCTCACAGCGCCGCGCAATGGCTACATCGCCGCCATAGAGGCAGAAAAAATCGGCCTGGCCAGCATGCAGCTTGGCGCGGGCCGCTTCCAGAAAGGCGATCCCATCGACCACCGCACTGGCTTCATCCTCCAGGCCAAAGTCGGCGACCACCTTCACGTGGGCGATCCCCTGCTCGAAATCCATGCCCGTAGCGAAGTCGAAGCCGCCGCCATCCAGCCCGACCTTCTCTCCTCCTACCACTGGAGCGACTCCCGAGTTACCGCTGGCCCGCTGGTCCTGGATACACTGCACCCGTAGAGCGTCGTTACGCTTTTGGTAGCGTGAGTTCAAAGAAGTCCGCGGTAGGTTTGGCGGGGTTACTGGCGCCGCGGGTGAGGTAGACGTGACCGCGACCGTCGCAGGAGGCGGTGCCGAGGACGGAGCCGCCGGAGGGCAGAGGCGGGAGGGCGCGCCATTGGAGGTTCTGGAGGTTGAAGAGCCAGGCGGTGTTGAAGGCGCGATTGAGAGTGGGGTTGTAGCCGCCGATAACGACGAGGTTGCCCTGGCCATCGGGACAACTGGAAGCGCCGCTGATGGGGCCAGGTATGGCATTCGAGTCGAGGCTCCAGGCGTTCTGCTGCGGGTTGAAACGGTAGATATGGGTGGATGGCTGGTGCAGGCCGGCGTCACGGGAGCCGCCAATCAGAAGGATGTCGCCACTGGCGTCCTGGGCGAGCTGGACATAGCCCAGACCCACGGGCAGGGTGGTGAGGTTGTGCCAGAGGCCGCTGGCGATGTCGTAGCGATACCAGCCTGTGCCAGCGAGGGCATAGGGCGAGCCAGCAGTGAGGAAACCTTCGGTGAGGTAGAGGTGCCCCTGCTGGTCTGCGAGCATGGAGCCGCCGAAGCCGAGAGGCAGTTGCGCGGGCAGATAAAGTACGCGCAGGGTGCCAGTGGCAGGCTGGTAGAGGTAGAGGTTGGACGAGACCTGGTCGGTGTCGGGCTGGTAGCCACCAGTGAAAAAGAGATCGCCCTGCTGGTCCTGCGCGGCGGCGTTGTTGACCATAGCGGGAAAACCGGGCAGGTCGAGCTTGCTCCAGTGCGCAGTGGAGATATTGTAGCGATAAAGGCCGTGGCTGTACTCCGGCACGGCCTGCGCACCGCGAAAGCCGCCAGTCATGTATATAAAGCCCTGGTCCTGATCTTGCACATACAACGCCGTGTTATCCGCCTGCGTTGAAGGGAGCGCGGACAGGCTCTGCCAGCTCTGAGGCAGGTCCACAGGCCGCGTGGGTATGCTGGTGAACTGGCTGTGCTTGAGCAGAGTTAGCCGAGCCGGGATGGGCACACTGGTCCGGCTGGCGAGATAGCGGTAGGCCACCCAGGAAACAGAGAGCAGGAGAATGAGCAGAATCAGTGAAAGCACAAGCCAGGCTTTCCCACGTTTGCGCCGTGCTGGCGGCGGTGGCGCTACTGGCTCCTGGCGCGCGGGCAGCATATCAGGCGCAGCGGCCAATGCGACGACCGGCTGTTGCGTCGAATCCACGATCATGTTGCCTGGGGGCAAACTCCCCCTGGTCCTGACGACAGGCTGGGAATGGCTGAGCCTGACGGCGGAATGCAAGTCACCGGGCCTGACAGCGGAGTGTGAATCGCTGGGTACCATTGCTGGATAGGAGCCACTGGGCGAGACAGCCTGATACAGGCCGCCGCGCGTGGTCAGGGGAGAAGAGATGGCACGCAACTTCAAGCTTTCGTCAATGGAGGTGAGCTGGTGAGCCAGAGCCTCTTGCTCCAGGCCCGCGCGGGGCAGGGTGCGCTGGGCCTGTTCGCGCATGCGCATATGCTGGGCACGCTGATCCTGTTCGCGCGCCAGTTCGCTGCTCAAAAAGCCTTGTGAGCTGGGCGGCGGGATGAGCATTGGAAAGACTGGCGTCTTTTGCGAGGCGGTGACCTCGGCCATGAGCGTGTGATAGCGATAGGCGCGCCTCTCTTCTACAGAGCGAACCCGCTCCAACGCCTGGTAGAAGGTGTGGGCCGATTGAAAACGGTACATCGGCTCGGTGCGTGTGGCGACCATGACCAGGCCGCTGAGCGCGGGCGAGATGGCGGGATTGAGCTTGTTCAGCACCTCCAGCTGCTCCATCTCCACGCCCCGCCGCGTGGGCCGCTGGCCGCTGAGCATCTCGTGGATAATCACGCCCAGGCTGAAAAGGTCGGAGCGCGCGTCGGTCTGCCCGGTCCCTTCGTATTGCTCGGGCGAGGCATAACCGGGCGAGCCGAAGTCGGTGGTGTCGTTAAACTGGCCTTCTTTGAAATAGCGCGCGATGCCGAAATCCACGATCATCAGGCGACCATCGGGATGCAGGATGATATTGGCCGGCTTGAGGTCGCGGAAAACGACAGGCGGATTCTGGCGATGGAGGTAATCCAGCACATCGCAGATCTGCAGGGCGTAATTAACAGCCTCCAGCGGTGGCAGGGGCGCGTGCTCGCGCATGTACGCGGAAAGCGTGGAACCTGGTACATATTCCATCACCAGGTACCAGTGCCCGTTTTCCAGGAAATAATCGTAAAGCAGGGGTATCGCCGGGTGGCGCATACGGGCCAGGAGCAGGGCTTCGCGCAGAAAGCGGTCGGTGTTGACTCCACCGCTCAGCGGAAATTCTCCAAGCGCAGGCCGAATGGATACACTGGCATTTTTGCTGTGCAGCAATTGATCCAGTTCCTCGATCACGCCGGGGGGCAGCGGCTCGTCTGCTCGCACCTGCTTGATGGCCACCGGTACATCGACCTGCGCGTGCGAGGCCAGGTACACCTGTCCCATCCCTCCATGGCCGAGAATGGCCTCAACGATATATTCGCCGCTTTGCAGCGTGCGCCCAATCAAAGCCTCGTGCTGGCCATTTTTCCGCGGACCCTGCGAACCCGATGTCGACATCTCTCCCCTCCACGTGACCTACTCTGTTCCTTCTACCATCACATGGTACTAATTACCGCCCCATTCGTCAACAAGGAACCAGTGATTATTCAGGACTTGACTTTCTCCCCTTAAAGAGCTTTGTAAGGGGAGAAAGTCAAGTCCTGAATAATCGGCGAAATTTACGCCAGTGTTTGTTCCAGGTCGGCGATCAGGTCTTCTACATCCTCGATGCCCACGGAGAGGCGCAGGAGGGTGTCAGTCAGGCCGCGGGCCTCGCGAATTTCGCGGGGAATGGAGGCATGAGTCATAGAAGCCGGGTGGCAGACCAGCGATTCCACACCGCCCAGGCTTTCAGCAAGGGCAAAGACTTTGAAGCGGCGCACAATACGCGTCATGTCCTCGTAGCTGCCCTTGAACTGGAAGGAGACCATGCCGCCAAAGCCGCTCATCTGGCGTTTCGCCAGCTCATGGTCGGGATGCGAGGGCAGGCCGGGATAGTAGACCCTGGCCACGTGGGAGTGCTCTGCGAGATAGCGCGCTACGGTCATGGCGTTCTCCTCGTGCTGGCGCATGCGCAGGGCAAGCGTCTTGATGCCACGCAGGGTCAGCCAGGAATCGAAGGGGCCGGGCACGCCGCCCGCGGCGTTCTGGTGGAACTTGAGCGACTCGTAGAGGTCAGCGTCGTTAAGAGCCAGCGCGCCGCCAACGACATCGCTATGGCCATTTATGTATTTGGTCGTACTGTGAACCACAATATCGGCACCCAGGTGCAACGGCTGCTGAAAGTAGGGGCTGGCGAAAGTATTATCGACCACCACGATAAGCTTGTGGTGGTGCGCCATCTCGGCCAGGGCGCGAATATCCACCAGGCTGAGCAAAGGATTGGTAGGCGTTTCCAGCCAGAGCAGGCGCGTGTTGGGTCGGATAGCCTTCTCGTAGTCCTGCACGCTGGCCGAGGCGGATAGATAACTGGCCGTCACATTGTAGCGTTTCAGCACGCGCTCAAAGAGACGATAAGTGCCGCCGTAGAGATCGTCGCAGGAGATCAGATGGTCGCCAGCATTGAGCAGGCTCAACACTGTATTTTCCGCTGCCAGGCCCGAAGCAAAAGCCAGACCGTACTGCCCGTCCTCCAGCGAGGCCAGGCAGGCCTCCAGCGCGGTGCGCGTGGGATTACCTGAGCGCGAATACTCATAGCCTTTATGTTCACCCAGCCCTGCCTGGGCATAGGTCGAGGTCTGAAAAATGGGCGTCATTACAGCCCCGGTGGACGGATCGGGCTCCTGCCCGGCGTGAATGGCCCGTGTCGCGAATTTCATAACAGTACTCCATCGTAAATTATTGCGCTTGTAAATTAATTTACAAGCGTTATCTGTGCCGCGCCCCAGCCCGCTTTCTCCAGGGTGGGGCGCGGCACAGATAACGCTTGTAATTGTCTGTTGTAGCGACTATAGCACTATCTTCTTACGATTACAACGTCAGCCGTTGTCAATGAATTCCCGAGCGCGCAGCGGTATGACCGATTTCTCCTCGTAAGAGTGAACTGGCAGACATTTTTTTGTGGTTTTTAGCGCTATGATTCGTTCTATAAACGATATCTGATCGTTATCATTGTTTTGTTGAGATAAACTGGCCTGACCTGTGATGGCCCTGGAGAGGTGTTGTATGTACAGACAGAAACGCTTTACGCGCGTGTTTGCGAGTTGTTTTGTGTTGAGTGCACTGTTCTTGCTTAGCCTGGCCGCGTGCGGAACCGGCAATGGTGGAGGCGGAAGCAATGGGGGTGGTAGTTCCAGCAATGTGACCGGAAACATTTCAACGCCGACTTCGACAGGCGCGTCCCCAACCGCCAGTGCGGCGGCTGGCGCGTGGACTGTACTGAGCGTTGATATGGCAGTCAGCCCGCACTCATTGAGCAGCTACACCTGTGGGACAAATCTCACGGTGACGTACACAGCGACCTTTCACCTTCCAGCCAATAACCCCGGAGGCCAGATCCAGTTCGAGTATACTACCGATAACGGGCGCGGCAGCACTCAAGCTGGCCTGACAGTACAGCCAGGCCAGACTACCGTGCCCTACCACTTTACCTGGTCCGGCGCGCTGCCATCTGATCACACCATGCCCGAACCGGGCGGGGTCATCGTCAGCACGCCTAATGCGCTCAACTCGCAGCTCGTCGGCCCCTCTGGCTCTTGCATTAACGCTTCAGCGCCTTTCAGCGTAAACTCGGTGAGTATCAGCGCCAGCCCCTCGCTTAGCGGGCACGCCTGTGGTACAGCCTTCATCGAGACCTATACAGCAACCTTCCACATCGCGGCCAATGGCCCTGGCGGCACTCTCGTGTTTAACTACACCACCAACAATGGACGCAGCCAGTCGCAGGACATTCACTTATCCGTCGCGCCAGGTCAGACAACCGCGACCTACAAATTTTACTGGAAAGGCACCCTGCCGACCGACCATACGGAACCAGGCGTCGGTCTTGTAATGGTCACCGCACCCAACTCGGTCATCTCATCCCCTGGCGTTCCGCAAGGCCAGTGCACCGGAGCCTGAGCCGCCATCCTGCAGGTACAATCCATAGCGACCTGTTTGTGAGCAGGTCGCTATGGATCTGGCGTTCCAGTTCGGGTAATGATATGCTACACAATAACACATTTGTATAAATTAACAGAGACGCCTGGAGATACGCGAGGAAGAAGGCATGGTAACGCAATCAGACGCGGACAAAGAAGCACAGGCAGCGCGGACAGCGAAAGCGGGAGTGCTGCTGGTGCATGGGCTGAATGGCTCGATCAGCGATATGGTAGAGATTGAAGAGCTACTGCGCAAAAATGGCCTGGTGACCAGGAATCTGTTGCTACCAGGACATGGCAGCCATGTGCGTGATATGCTCAGACAGGGCTGGCCGGAATGGGCGGCGGCAGTGCGAGCAGCCTATCGGGGTCTGCGCCACCAGTGCGAGCACGTCCTGCTGGTTGGTCATTCGCTAGGCGGTGCTCTCTGCCTGCATACCGCCGCGCATGAAGAGGTCGCGGGCGTAGTAAGCATGTGCGCGCCAATCTCCATGCGCTTCTGGATGCGGCCCCTGATTCGGGCTGGCAAATATTTGTGGCCGCTGGTGCCAACCATCCGCGAAGATGTCAGCGATCCAGCCGCGCGCTTGCGTTACACCCGCGATGTCTACCGCTGGACGGCCATGGGTCCGGTTGAAAGCATGATGAACTACCTGCCAACCTTGCGCACAGAGCTGCCGCGCGTCACCGCACCAGCCCTGATCATGGTCGCAAACCGCGATCATGTCGTCTCCCCCCGCGATGGACGAGAAATTTATCAACTGATTGGGTCACGCGAAAAACATTTTGTGACTTTTCACCGCTCCTACCACGTTATAATGAAAGACCATGATCGCGAGGAGGTCTTCGCGAAGACAGAGGCGTTTATTTTACGCCACGCGCTTCATGTGCGGCGCGACCCTTTTTAAAACGCGCCAGGCGCGGCTGGAGGTTGCCTGATCCTCCAGCACGCAATGTCCATGTGTCTGTATGATTCTTGACTGAGCCATTCATCTGCCTTAACAGGCCGGTTTGTGCACGCTGCTCAAGCAAAATGGTACCAGAACTCTGGTTACCCGTGTCCATTTCGTATTATACTCAAGTGTATTTTCCATCAAGTCATGACAGTATCAGAAGAAATAGTGATTCGTTGACCCGATATGTAAGCGATCCACCAGCAATAACAATGACGCCGGCGCCTGTTGAAATACAGACACCGGAAACACCGCTGCCACCGCCCACGCCGCGCTCACGCTATACCAGGGTTGGGTTTGTGACGCTGTTTGTCCTGATTGGCCTGTCGTTGCTCGTGTTCTCCGGTCAGATCTTGCTCAGTCTAACGCAGACAAGCTCCGCGAGCGCTGCCCAGCAGCCAGCCCAGACGCAGCTGTCTGTTTCAACAACTTCGACGCCATCTCCGGGTAAGGTACCCACGCTCCTGCCTACTCCCAGCGCGACCGTTCCCTTTGTCGCGCCAAATAATACGCCGATGTCGCCCTTGCAGTTGCAGAGCGGGCATTACGTTCTGTACCAGGACGAGACACATATCTATCTCGTCTCTACCACCGATAATACCGTAACCTCACTCTACACGCCCAGCTACACCTATAGCCAGGCGGTGCGCCCCCTGCTCACGCCCGCTGGCCAGCTCGTGTATAGCGGCGATCAAGGAATCTGGATCACCGATCTGTTTGATCAACAGCCCAAACAGATCGCCACGCTCGATCCCAGTATGACCGTGACTTCGCTTGCGCTGAGTCAGGATGGAAAAATGATCGCCTGGACCGCTGAACCAAAGGACGGCAACGGGCAGATCAACATCTACGCTGGTACACTGGATAATCCCCAACTGGTCCACCAGCAATCAGCTCTGGACTGCCCCTGCCTGCGCATCTTTTCGTTCCTCGACAATAGCACTACGGTAGCGAATACCACGCTCTTGCTCACCGACGACCGTGGTAGCGGCAGCAACTCGGCAGTGCAATATGGCCTCTGGGCGCTGAACATCTCTTCGCCTTCGACCGAGCCCCGGTTGATTATGGGCGAGGATACCCAGCAGGGGCCGCTGATCTTCATGCCCTACAGCACCACTCTGCTCTACGCCCCCTACGAAGGCGCAGTGCCCAATCCCACTGACGGCAGCGTGCCCGATGATGTCGCGGCCCTCTCCTACGCCAACAGCATGAGCCTCGGCACTATCGACCCGGCTTCGCTGACGCTGGGAGCTTCCCAGGTCGTTTTACAGCGCCAGAAAAATCTGGCGAACAGCCCCCAGGCCTCCTGGCTGACTACCCCGACCTTCTCACCAGACGGCCAGACGCTGGCCTATGTCGAGTTCTCCAGCGATTCCCAGGCACCCTACGACCGCCACAGCGCCCTGTGGACCGTGCAGATCAGCGGCAACGGCTCACAGATCCACGTCGGTCGCCCGCAGCTCGTCGCCATTTCCACCGTCAAGCTCTTCGAACTGGGTCCGTGGCTCAACAGCCATACCATCACCGTCTACGGCGATAACTCTATCTATGCCATGGACACCCAGAACGGCGCTATCACCACCCTTGTCACTACCGGCGGCAGCTCCTACCTGCGCATCCTCGCAACCGCGGGCTCCGGCCAGACTTGAGAGCGAGCTTGCCTCATATTGCTTTCTGCATGACTCACGTGACTTTGGTCATGGTCCCGGCCTACTTTCGGCAGGGAGGAAAACCATGCCTTTTCGTACTCCGCAAAACGCAGCCATCCCCGCTATACTCTGCATAGAAAGACAACAATATTATTGCCGTTTATAAAAAAGGCCATCCATAAGGAGTTTATCACTATGCAAGAATTTGTCGCGGGAAAAAGCCAGACCGGACCGATTCATCTTTCAAACGACGGGCGCCCGGTTGAAATACAGGTGCTGGACCTGGTCAAACGCTTTGGCAAACAGGAAGCAGTCAGAGGCGTCTCTTTCACAATAGGCAAAGGGGAAATCTTCGGTCTACTCGGTCCCAACGGCGCCGGGAAAAGCACAACTATCAATATGATGTGCGGCTACTTTGATCCTACTGCCGGCGATACGCTGATCGAGGGCATCTCCATTAAAAAAGAGCCATTCAAAGTCAAACGTGAGCTGGGCGTAGTGCCACAGGAGATCGCGCTGTATAAAGATCTCAATTCACTGGAGAACCTGGAGTTCTTTGGCCAGATCTATAATATGCCGGCGCGCCTGCGTAAAGAACGCGCCGCCGAGGTGCTGCACTTCGTTGGCCTCTACGACCGGCGCAAAGAGCCGATCAAGAACTTCTCTGGAGGTATGCAGCGGCGCATTAACATGGCCGCGGCTATGATCCACCAGCCGCGCTTCCTGATGATGGACGAGCCAACCGTGGGCGTCGATCCCCAATCGCGCGAAAACATCTTTGAAACCATCGAAAAGCTGCGCGACCAGGGCACTACCATCCTCTACACCACTCACTACATGGAAGAAGCCGAGCGCCTGTGCAACCATATCGCGATCATGGACAGCGGCAAAATCATCGCCATGGGCACTCTGGAACAGCTCCTCGCCCTGCGCGACCAGAGCCGCGAAGTCGCCCGCCCGCACGGCCTGCAAGAACTCTTTATCCAACTGACCGGCAAAACCCTGCGCGACTAATGAGTGTGCCGCCTGTGGCGGCAGGGAGAAAAAGGGAAATGTGGGGACACCCCACACCCCGGCAAAGGGCTACGCCCTCTGCACTCCCGCTTTTTCATACAACGCCACAGGCGTTGAGAAGATATATCAGGAGAAAAATCATGAAAACCATCTGGTACATCGCGAAAAAAGATCTGCTCCAGAGCATCAGAGATAGAGGCTCGCTTTTCTTCACCCTGCTCATGCCCATGATCTTCATTACCGTCATGGGCCTGACGCTGGCCAATGCCTTTGGCAGCAACGGACCAATTCAGATCACCGTCGCCATCAATAACCAGGACAGTGGCTTCGTCGGCCAAACAATAGTAAAAACTATAAATATAGATAGCAAGACCTTGAAGGTCAACCTGAAAAACTATAGTACAGCCGACCAGGTGACCGCTGCCGTCGCGGATACCAAAAGCGGGGTAGACGCGGGCATTGTCATCCCAGCCGGGACCACGGACACGCTGACGAACGATGTCAGGAACAACCAGCCAACGAATAACCTGGTCAAGTTCTATGCGCTGCCCGGCACGAACAACCAGCCAACGTTGATTGCGCAGCAGGTGTTGAATAGTATCATCTCCTCGATTGTCACCAGCGAATACGCCAGCGGCGCGGCCATTGGCCAGGTCAACCAGGTCTGTAATGCCGCTGGCAACCACTGCGCGCCCGCGACGATCAATCAGCAGGCCATCAGCCAGGCCGTAAGCCAGGCTGTGATCGCATCCACGGAGACCTCGCCGGTGCAGGCGCTGACCGCCGGGCAGGTGGTCAAGATCAACAGCTTTGACCTGTACGTGCCAGGCTACGCCGTCTTCTTCGCCATGTTCAGCATCAACACAGTCGCTGGCACCATCCTGCAAGAAAAAGAGGACGGAACCTTCCGCCGCCTGCTGATCGCACCGATCCGCAAGTACAGCCTGCTCGGTGGCAAACTGCTCGCCCAGTTTATCCTGACAACCCTGCAAATGACCATCCTGTTTGCCTTTGGCTACCTCTTCTTCCACATCCACATTAACGACCTGCTGGCTGTCAGCCTGCTGATCCTGGGTACCAGCTTCGGCATCACCGGCCTGGGCATCCTGCTGGTCTCCCTGGTCAAATCGCGCCGCCAGCTTGGGCCAATAGTCAGCATCGTCACCCTGATCTCCTCGGTCATCAGCGGCATCTTCTTCCCTTCCTGGCTGCTGCCGAGCTGGTTACAACAGTTCTCGCACATCACCCTGCCCGCCTGGGCTGCCGAGGGCTTGAACAATATCATGATCTACGGCAAAGACCTGGGCTACGTCCTGCCCGACATCCTCGGTCTCTTCGCCTACGGCCTGATCTGCTACATCATCGCCCTGCGCCTCTTCCGCTTCCAGGAAAAAGCGGCATAGAGGAGATGATTTCTGGTTCGGTAACCAGCAGGCGACGGGCCGCGAGATTGGTGAAGACGATGTAGAGCACAAAGCCGTAGACCAGGCTGAGTGGCATGCTCAGCAGCCAGATGACCTGCATGTTCAGGAAGAAGGGAATGCCGATGCCCAGGGCAACCGGGGCCAGCAGCAGAACCGTCGTGATCAGGGCCACAAGCGACATGAGTTGATTGAGGCAGCCGCCCGCCGGGGCCTGGTTGCCGGAGCCCGCCAGGCTGCGCCTGCCCATCTCCGGCTGGTAGCGCGGGAAAAAGACCGAGGCCATGTTGCCACAGCCCAGCGCGACTCCCATGCCCGCGACCCCCATGACCAGCGCGGGTAAAACCATGCCGGGCTGGCGCGCGAGCACAATGCACAGGACCATCAGCGCCAGAAGTTCAGTGCCCCCTATCAACAGTACAGCCATGTTCTTGCCCCAGAGCAGGCGTCGGCGGTCGATTGGGAAAAGCAGCAGGGCCGTCAGGCCCTTGCGCTCAATCCCCAGTGTGTTCAGGCTCAAGGTCAGCATGAAGAACAACGCCACTGCGGCGGAAGTAAAAGGCGCGTATTGCACGAATGTCCCTCCGCTCGCTTTCCCGCTGCCGCTTGTAAAGATGGGAGCTACAACGAAGATGACCACGTAAATCAGGCTCTGGAAAATGCGCGTTTTCAGCAGCGGATCGCGCCAGAAACAGATCAGGTCTTTCCAGACCACGGCCTGGATCTGCTCAAAAAGCGAACTTTTCAACAGGCCCGTCTCAACACTGACCGCGGGCACGGCCTGCGCGGGCGCGTGAACAGCGGAACTCGCGGGTCGCGCCGCCGCCGGAGCGGCAACGGCGGAGGTCGGCGCGGCGAAAGCAGGCACGGTCGGCGCTCTCCGCTGTTTCGCCTTGCGCGATGCGCCGGTCTCCGAGGCGCTCATGCTGCGCTCAAGCACGATCTGCCAGAGGTAGAGCGCCAGCACGCTGATCAGCAGCAGCAGACCCAGCAGGGCAAAGCTGCTCCCCCAGTTGCCCTGCGACGCCGCGCGCAATGCGCTGGCAGCCACTCCAGAAGGCAACCACTGTAAGTACGGAGAAAAACCGCCATTGTTGAGCAGATCGCCAAAGTGCAGGAGATTTCCGGCGCCAAAGGCAAAGCGATTGAAAAAGTAGCACGACGAAGAGAAAAGCGCGATAATCAGGATGCTCAAATCGCGCACTCGCCGACTCTGTAAGGTGCGCATCAGCAGGGCCAGTACCAGTTGACTGATGCCCACCATCGTAACATAGAAAACCACCAGCACCAGCAGGGTCATCAGTCCTAGCAGCAGCGAATGAGTCCACCACGCCACAATCGTCGTACCAAACAGCACAAAGAGAAAAACTGTCCAGATATCAAACAGCGAGGAGAAAAGCAGGCTAAACATCAACTCCAGCCGTGTCAGCGGATAGAGTTGGAGTTTAGTCACATCCAGACCCTCGTTTGTCGAATAGGACATGAGCGGCAGTGCAATCCAGAAGAGCAGTACTGCCGTGAAGAACAGGTAGAGCATTTCCGTCTGCCCAATTGTAGAGAGCAGGTCTGGACTGGTCAGCAGCGCGAACAGTCCCAGCGCCAGCCAGCCTGCTCCAAAGAGCAACACCAGAATACCAATAATCACAAAGACCAGCGTGGCCGGCCTGCGCCGAAATCCACGCGTCAACATCTTCATGCGCAGCCACGCCAGCCAGCGCAGTTTATCAGCGTGCACAAGCATGTATCTTCCTCCTTTATCTTCAAAATCCTTCCGCCGTATACTTTCGCGCCTGCCGCGAGCGCCGCAGGCGCGAGGATACGCGTCGTTCACAGATTCTCCATAGCATTGATGTCAGACGATTGACAGTTCTTGGCGGGCAGCCTACAATAAAAAAAGAATTGCTGATCCTGCGCCAGTATTTGAGCGCGGCGGTCAAACCACAAATTTTCTGTGTGGGTGATGTGCATGCAACCATTTTTCTTATTGCGAATAAGCAAAAACAAACCTGGGAGACCTCGGCTGCCGCGGCAGCTCATTCGGTCTGCCCGCTACCTGCGTCATAACTCCTCCTCCATTAGCTGCCTGAGCTGTTGTTGTCCCCACTGTTAACCTTCCATGTCTTTCCGCTCGTTTTTTGAATACGCGCTGGCTGGTCTCGACTTTTTTGACACCCATTTCGCGTGATTCCCAAACACGGGGGGGCGCGCTCTTTTTCACACGCCGCCCGCTTCGCCGCTTTTATAGAAGGAGATTTACATCATGACGCATATCTGGTACGAAGTTTTTCCGATAACCCTGCTGGACAAACAGGCTATCCTGCTCCAGGATGCCTCTCACCCCATGTTCTCTCCCTGGATGATCTCGCACCAGCCCGCTATTCATCCCAATATGGTCGTCATAGAGTATCTACAAACCATCCTGGGCCGGCCCGCCTGCCTGGAGAAGACCATCGTACATTCAACCTCCTGGCGCTACGAAGCCACCCACGACTGGATGCTGCTGACCTACCTGGCTATCCTGCCCCGTCATGACTGGCAAGCGCGCGTTCCATCCACCCGGCAGATTAGTCTGACGCTCATTGGCGAGATTAACGCGCGTTTCGGCGACCAGCTCTTTCCCCCGGACCAGATCGAACGCCAGCATGTCCTGGCTCACGCGCTCGATCACCTGGCCGCGCTGAACACCTACGATCGCAGCATTCAGGCCACGCTGGAATTTGATTGGCAGGCTATCCTGAGCAAGCGCCAACCCAAACCAGCCGGCTGCCTGCAACGCGCGCCCATTATCTCGCTCGCGCCCTAGTTCTCCAGCCAGCTCAGGTTATGTGCCTCTTCCTGGACACCAATTACACGCAGGAAGACATCCTCCAGGGTCGCATCCGCGCCCTCGCCGCTGGTGCGCGCGCGCAGCTCCTCCAGCGTTCCCTCGGCGACCAGCACACCCTGGTTGATAATGCCAACCCGCGTGCACAACCGTTCGACGACTTCCATAATGTGTGAAGAGAAGAAAATCGTCGTACCATGGCGCGTCAGATCGTTGAGGATATCGCGAATGACCCGTGAACTGACGGGATCGACGCCCTCGAAGGGCTCGTCCAGAAACAGCACCTGCGGGCGATGAATCAGCGCCACAGCCAGTCCGATCTTCTTGCGCATCCCCACCGAGTAATCAATCACCAGCTTATTGGCGTCATCCGTCAACGTCAGCACGTGGAGTAGTTCCTCCGAACGCCGGCTCACATCGACTTTCGACAGACCATACATATGTCCCGCGAAGGTCAAAAGCTCGCGCCCGGTCAGACGCTCGTGCAGATTCAAATACTCGGGCAACACCCCCATCAAAGCTCGCGCCTGCAACTGGTCCTGCCAGACATTCACCCCACCAACATAGGTCAGCCCCGCCGTGGGACGCAGCAGGCCGGTAAACATCTTGATCGTCGTCGATTTACCGGCCCCGTTGGGACCCAGAAAGCCAAAAAACTCCCCGCGCTTCACAGCGAGATTCAAATGATTAACCGCTGTCTTCTGGCCAAAAACCTGGAGCAGATCCCTGGCCACAATCGCCATCTCACCCACTCCCTCCTGCTCCTCCCCGCGCCACGGCGCACTGGCCGGACCAGAGGACGTGGCGCTCTGCTCAGAAAAGCTCGTCATATATCTTCTCCCTCATCGTCGATAACTATTCAGGACTCCTCGCCACCTGCGGTGGCTTGCCTGTTTAGAGGAATGCTGCTGGTGCAGGCGCGGCCCGC
>DASVMX010000170.1:0-6012 GCA_036384215.1 Ktedonobacteraceae bacterium
AACCCGAAACTTGCCTCCGTGTAGATTGCTTCCATGTTGGCGAATTCGTGGTAGCGCAGGAGCCAGCAGCCGTAGTTCAGGCCTCCACCGACGGCGGGGAGAGCGATCCACTGGCCGTCGTGAATTTTGTGCTGGCGAATCAGTTCAATCAGCGCGGTGGCAATGCTGGCGTTGGAGAGATTGCCGTAGTAGCGGAAATTATCCACGAGTTTTTGTTGGGTGGACTCCGGCCAACCAAAGTCGTTGACCAGGAGTTCGCCCAGGCGGCGGGTGATGCGCGAATTGGCCTGGTGAGGAATAATATGGGCAATTTCCTCGTGGCCGATACGAGCGTGGCGCTGAAGCGCGTCCAGGGATTCCGCCATGGCGCGCGGCGCGGTGCGATAGACCTCGCGCCCGTTCATGCGAGTATAGCCAACCAGGTACTGGCCCAGCAATTTACTCAGTTCCGCGCCATTGCCGTCCTGGTAGAGCTGGCGGATACGCAGGTCTACCTCAGCCATCTCGACGACATCTTTGCGCAGCGGCGTTTGATAGAGCAGCGTGGGACCAAGGCTGGCGTCCGCGCCGTTGATCACATAGGTTGGTTCAGCGCTGCGTTCCAGCAGGAAGGCCGCGGCTCCCTCGCCGAAGAGCGAGCTTGTCTTCCAGTCCAGCACATTCATAATGTTGGGCAGCAGACCCTCGGTAGCGACCAGGAGCACAAGTTTCGCGGAACTGGCCGCCAGGATTTCCGCGCAGATCTGGAATGCCTCGGTCTGGCAGGCGCAGGCACCCTTAAGCATGGTCGCGCGCACAGGACCAAGGCCAAGGCGCGTGGCCACGTGCGCGGCAACCGTGGGGAAGCCATCGTTATCCGAGGAAGAGGCGCCAATCACCGTATCGATTTCAGAGACCTCGCGTCCCGCGCTGGCCAGAGCGCGGCGGGCCGCTACCACAGCCATATCCACCAGCGTCTCATCCGCGGGACCGTCGCCATCAATCAGGCCAGGAGCGTTCGTGCCCGCCATCTGCCGGCAGAGAGCCAGTGTACTGGCCCGCACGTGACGAGTTTCCAGGCCCGTGACACGTTCCAGATCCTCGGCGGTGCGAGGATCGCCCAGCCTGGTAGAAATGGAGGCGAAGAACTCATTGGTAATAGTTCCCGTGGGGGTATAATTGCCCAGGCCGACCAGGCGCACGCCGACCTGCGTGTAGATCTGGGGGATGATAAAAGTATACGCGGGCCATTCTGGCCCGGTTGGGACTCGTGACATTGAATAAAGACCTCCAGGATCAGAGAGGATAAGGACTATATTGTGAGTAGTATAACATAGATTTGTACTCCGGGAAAAATCGCATATCCATCTGGCCAGAGAACTGAATGCTCGTGCCTGTGGCACTCGCACAGGTTTACGAGTGCCGCAGGCACGAGCATTCAGGAACAAAAGAGAGCCTGCTGGCAGCGCCAGCAGGCTCTCTTTTGTTTGTTTGGGGACCAGGGTATTACCAGCGGTCGCGATCACCACCACGGTCGCGCCGGTCGCGGCCACCACCACGGCCACCGCGGCCACCGCCGTAGCCACCGCCACCGCCACCGCCGCCACCGCCGCCATAGCTGCTGCCGCTGTTGCTGTAACCACCGCCGCTGCTATAGCCGCCGCGAGCGGGGCGAGATGCGCGCTGCTCCTGGAAGCAATCGCTGCAATAGACGGGGCGATCTTCACGTGGAATAAAAGGAACTGTGGTGGGGTTACCGCAGTTCGCGCAAATAGCTTCGTGCTGTTCGCCGCGTGGGCGAGGGCTGGAAGATGCGCCACCGGTGTTGCGGCGCGCTTTGCGACAATCGGGGCAGCGGCTGGGTGCGTTCGTCAGGCCTTTGCTTGCGAAAAATTCCTGCTCACCGGCAGTAAACGTAAATTCCTGACCACAATCGCGGCAGGTAAGGATACGGTCCTGGTATCCCTCATAGGACGTCATGGGTAGTACTTCCCCTTCTTTGACTTTCGCTTCGCCACAACAATCATTTTGGTTAAAGGGTGCAAGTCGCAGGAGGTGACCATGCGACTAATGGCAATCTGAAGCCTGAATTAGCGCCTGAACCCGCGGATCTCGAAAGATTGGGCATGGTCATGAACTGCTGGAACAGCCAGGCAGGTGTTTCCCTGATACCGATGGCGAAGCGAAACCGGAGCCCGGGTACGACTTACCTTTTCAAAACCATACACCCATTGTAACATACTCCTTTCAAAAAAGTAACTGTTCCGCCGATTTGCTCATACTCCAGGTGTTCACGCTGATGAGAGGGGAGCATCTGGAATAGTGGCATCTACTTGACCAGCGGTGATACGATAATTGCAGTATTCTCAAGCGGATCGATATGCAGTCTCGACCAGACATTCCGCGCCTTGAAGGAGGATACATGGAAAAGCCGAGAAGGTCAGGTGTGCAATAAGGATGTGATTGGTTCGGCATTGTGTATGTCTGCGCCGGCAGGGTATGCCGCCTGTCAGCATTGCGGAGGGCCAGATTGGATACCACAGTAGAAAAGCAGGCATTATTGCCACCGCTTGCCCAGAGGCCGCGTCATGTCCATAACATCACCGACCGTTTCTCGATGACGAACACCTATGTGATCGACGACGGGCATTTGATTGTAGTGGACCCTAGCTCGGCCTTGAATGTGCGCCTGACGCTCGATTATATCCAGCGTTTTTTGCGCCGCTCGCCCGCGGAGATTGACCTGGTTGTTCTGACGCGTCTGCACCCGGATTTTATCAATGGTGTGGAGGCGCTGCGCCAGGCCTGCCGTGCTCCCGTCGCCGCTTCAATTCTGGCGCGGTATTTAATTCAGAAGTGGCATGGAGAGAATCTGCGCCTGGACGAGCAGAAGGCGGCTTATATCAACTATTTATTTGGTCTGGCGCTCAACCAGCGTAACAGGCCGGGCATCTTGCACCAACTGGACCTCTTTCATCCCAACTACGAGCGCCAGGCACGCATGGTCGATCTCTGGCTGGAGGATGTTTCCGGCCTGCCTGTTCATCCCTCCTGGCGAGTGATTGCCAGTCCTGGTCGTACCCCGGAAAGCCTCTGCCTCTATAACCCATTTAGCTATGAATTGCTCTGCGGCGATACCGTAGCCACGATTGAGGGCGGAGCAGCCCTGGTGCGCGGCAGCAGCAACCGCGGCCACCTGGAAGCCACGCTGACCACCCTGCGTACCCTCCAGGTTTATTATCTCTACCCCGGCCATGGCCGGCCCGTTCTCTCCCCCACCGTTCTCAAAAACGCGCGCGTCGAATGGTAAAACTCCGGGAGGCAAGCTCCCTGGTCTATTCTTCTTTCATTTTGCTGGGGAGGCGCAGTGAGAAAGGGAGATTCAGGGGTGCCTCGGCTGGCAGGGACGAGATGGGCAGCACGGGTGTGGTCTGAGCTTCGGCGAGCAGGGTGTATTCCAGGTGTACGTCGCCCAGGACGAGGAGGTCACCAGGGCGCAGGCGATGGGGCGCCTGCAGGGGCTGGCCGTTGATGGCGCAGGCGCCGAGGCTGCTCTGGTCGCGCACGTAATCGCCCTCGGGCTGGCGCGAGAACTGGATATGGGTGCGCGAAATACAGGCGTCGGGCAGGTTAATATCGTTCTCCGCGCCCCGGCCCAGGGTGAGCAGGTTACGATCCAGCAGGAAACTGCGCCCGGTCATCTCACCGCCGCGAATGATGCACAGGCCAGGTGGGCGCTCGGGCAGAGGCGTGCGCTTGAAGAACTGTATGGTTTCCAGCCCGGAGACATCCACGTCCGGTCCAAAGGTGGAGGCGGGGACGGACCCCGGCGCACTATGTTCTTCGTTGTGACTCAAGGTCGTAGTCGGTTTGGCCGGTGCCTTATAGCCCGTTTCGCTTCCGACTGAGGAAGCGCCAGGCGCGCTCCGGTGTTGTTCTATGCGGCGAATCTGCGGCAGCAGGGGATCGGAGAGGTCTTCCTGGGCCTGCGCCACCTGCGCGTGTTTGAGAATAAAGCGGTGTCCGCCGATCTCCAGTTCATCGCCGGGCTTAATTAAGAGCGAAGTGCGGATGCGCCGCCCGTTGAGCAGCACGCCGTTCAGGCTGTCGTTATCGGTCACATAGACCTGGCCTTTATCCCAGGCCAGCTCTGCGTGGTAGCGCGAAATAGTATCGTCGTCCAGCCAGACCTCGTTATCTTCTTCACGGCCAATCGAAATGATCGAGCGCTTCAGGGCCAGTTCCTGGCCGGTGAATTTCCCATTGCGGTAGACCAACCAGCCCCAGGGCTTATCGCCGCTATAGACAAAGGGCGCGGGCGTGCCCGGCTGGCGGCGTTGTGGCTGGACAGCGCCCGCCACAGCCCTGGCGGGCGAGGTGCTTTTGCGTTGACCCTGCAAGCGCCCCGCGGTATTGGAGTCGCGTGGCCCGGTAAATAAGCAGTAGGCTGTGGTGACTCCCAGCGGAGCCACCCAGCCACAGAGGGCCACGTAAACCAGCATCAGCCCGATCTCCAGTCCTGAAAGCGCCGCCTGCTCGCTGCTAAAGCGCAAATTATACCAGAAGAGTGCGGGCAGGAGTAACAACGCGCAGGCGACCGCGGAGACGATAGCCCTGGCAAGCTGGCGCGTGGTGCCGCGTCTGCGCAGCGTTGTGTAGAGCGCGTTGACTGCGATAGCGAGCATACAGCAGGCCAGGCCGCCATAGCAGCCATAGCTGAACCAGGTAGGAAAATCGGTGGTATTCGTGTCTCACCCCCAGTGCTAGAGCATTGGTCCGATACCCTGCTGGCGCGCGTTGGCGATCAGGATGGTATCTACCAGTTGCTTGACGTTTTGCTGATACTCGTTATCGGTCGCGATATTGGCGGAATCGCCCGCGACCCCGTTGTTGACCTGCACGGCATCCCAGTACTCGAAATGGCTGTTGTCCAGCCTGGTTGCTACCCCCAGAAAGGCATGGCCGGGCACAATCACAATTTCTGCGTGCAGGCCAATGCTCTCCACCGCCGCGGCCAGCAGCAGTGTTAGCTCCACGCACATTCCGCTCTGCTGCTCTAAGACTTCCGCGGGCAGTTTGATGCGCTGCGTGGCCAGGCTGGTAGCGCCCGGCCCGCTATAGGGCACGCTTTCCTGGACATAGCGAATCTGGTAATCCAGGCGCAGTGCGTCAAAAATCGCGTCCACCTGGTCGCGTACCGCGCGCTGCGAAGCCTTTGTATAGCCAATCATCGCCGTGGGAGCCGGAGCAGGCTGAATCGCCAGGTGATTGGCCGCGTTTGTCACCAGTTGCGCCACCGCGGGATCGTTTGGCGTCACCCAGGCCGCCACGCGCAGGCGATTGCTGGCTACCCACTGCATCAGCCAGCGGGAATGGATCAGCAGCGGGCTATCGTTCAAATAATACTCGCGACTGGAGGTATCGGTCACGCGCACGTGTACCAGCGCGTTATCTTCCGCCGTCCATTTGTGCAAGACCTGGTTATTGAGCAGCGGCGGAATAAAGCTCGTCACCTGCGCCTTCGCCGAGGCGCTGACCGTGTGCGTTTCTACCTGGCTGAATCCCTGAATGCTTACACTGATCAACAGCGTCAGCGGACTGCTGCTACTGTAATTGATATCAAACAGGGTGGTGTGATTGGCCAGGTACGAGGGATAGTAAGCGCTAAAGGTATCCAGCGGAGTCTTCACACAAATATGGACCGGCGCCTGCCCTCCACAATACTCTTTACTGGCGATACTGCCCTGCTGAAAACGCGCGTACGCTCCCAGCCCGTTCACCACATAGCTTGCGGCCAGGCCGACCAGCAAAGCCAGAATCAGGGTTAGCACTACCAGTTTATTGCGCATGCTCTTGCCGCCTTGAAACGTCTACAACGCTCCTCTCCCCTTGAGGACACAGCCAGTATACCATGCAGTGCCACCGCTTACAACCGATTGAGACAGGTCAGGGCTATTTACTTCTCGTTTCTCGTTTTGCGCCAGGCCCCACCCCCATTTTTGTTCAGTGGTTTTTCAGGCAGAGGGGCGTGGC
>DASVMX010000171.1:0-11603 GCA_036384215.1 Ktedonobacteraceae bacterium
GGCTGCTCCATTGTGGTGAGCAGCCAGACTGCTCACCACAAAGGAGCAGCCTGCCCTTCTTCATTATCAATTTTTAGCGTCTGCGGTCGCGTTTCTGGAAGTAGCGCTGCGTCTCGCGATATTCGCGATACAGCTCGTCGTTAGCGCCCTTCACGCCCTGCTTGATGGTTGGCTGGGCATCTCTGCTCTCAAAGGTAGGCGTCTTCGCGACAGTTTTGGAGCCCGCGCGCTGCGTGGATTGGCCATTCATCGCCGCCCCAAAGCTGCGCGGAATCATGTCAAAGCGCGCCATCAAGACCAGGATAATGACCAGCAGCGCCAGGAAGACCAGCGTGGAGCGGCTGGCCTGGAAAGTTCCAAGCGTAAACACAACCGCATCCAGACCCTGAGACTTCATCCAGCTCTGAATCCAGACTCCCAGGAAGTCCGCGATCAGCAGGTAAAGCGCCATACCCCAGATGTACTTCATTTTGAAATTCGATTTGGGACGCGTGGCTGTTGTGGCACCCGCTTTGCTCGCGTTGTTGGACGCCTTGCTCTCTTTGACTGGCTCTTTTTCTTTGGAGCTCTCCGTGCCTTTGCCACGCAGAGCCCGCGACAGGCGCGCGGCAATGGGATCAGCTTTGGGCCGATCCGAGGTCTTCTCCGCTTTGCCCGCGCTGGAAAGGAAACCAGGCCCACGCTTGCGCCCTCTCTGGTCTTCTCCCGCAGGCTTCTCTTCGACCGCGACCGCCGCGGTCGTCTCCTCAAGATCAGGAGACGGCGACTCGGCAAGAAGCGCGCGCTCCTGCTCTGTCACCAGCACAGGACGTTTAGCGGCGCGATGCGCGCGTTTATAAGATGCAGGTCTACTGGATTGAGTCCTTTGTATTTTTGAATTGGACTCTGAGTTCATGAGCGGCCTCCGCTGTTTTCACTATACTGTTCTGATTCCGCGGGTCCATCGCCATATGGATCTTCCTGATGATTGCCTTCGCCCGGCACGTCCAGGTGAACCGTCCCCACGGGAACACGGTCTGGAGCTACGGTCAAAGGAGCCGGTGTAAACGCTGGCTGTAGAGCCGGTCCCACCGGACGCCCCGGCACATAAGCCGGTTGAGGTTGAGGAGCGTAACGAGCGGGTTCCAGAACCACCAGACCCGCGCGCGCGATATCGTCGTCGCGCCCGGAAGCGTTGCCGCCGCTCACCCCGATGCCACCAATGGTCGCCCCGTTCAAGCGAATCGGCCAGCCACCCGCGGCCATGATAAACTTTCCCTCGCTCATCGTGGCCATGCTCGAAGCAAAGCCCGGAATCTGTGCCCCCCAGCGCGCGACCTCGTCAGTGGACTGGTTAAACATTACCGCCGTCGTCGCCTTGGCAATACTGATATTACCGGTTGCCCAACCATAGGGGGCCATCATTCTCTCGAAAAGCACTAAATGACCGCCAGCATCGACAATAGCAATACTCACCGGGCTTTTCAACTCGTGCGCGCGCCTCTTGCTGGCCTCCAGAATTCTCCGCGCGAGATCTATCGTTAAACTCACGAAACGCTCCTTCTTGACGGCTACACAAGTACATACCGCCCAAGATTCCATGCAGTATTTTTATTGGTGCAAGTATAACAGATTTTGAGAATTAAAGGCAAACAGACAAAGCGAAATGCCGATCCGCTTGAGAATACTGATATTGGCAACAGTGTAGCAACACTCTGGCAACATTACAAGGGGATACCTGAGCACGGGTAGGGCTTATGCATTCTCTGAACTCGCCGCCTGCGGCGGCTCGCAAAAAGAAAAAAGGGGTTTTTCGGGGACACCCCGAGCCCCGGTTAAGGGCGGCCGCCCTTAACAATCCCGCTTTTTTGCCAGAACGCATAAACCCTGTGAGCACGGGTGCGACTCACGTTTTTGCAAACGGGGCTGCTGAGCCCGCCGGACGCGCCGGTCCGGCTCCGCTCTGACGGCTGCCCACGGACTCATGCATGTGCGCCTGCGGTGTGGACCAGATGGCAAAATCTTGAGTCGTACCCCCTGAGCACACCACAGCCGCGGCTGCTGTGTGCTCAGCAGCCCCTTTCTTCATTTCACCATAAAAATTCCATCTCCATCCCGCGCACTGCTGACAGTAACAGTAGTACTATCAGGGGGCATACCTCGCTCGTCTGGACATCAGAAGCACGACTCTGACGACTGCGCCTCGGCCTTTCAGGCCAATCAACAGGCCATCTGTGTGTAGTCAGAGCGGAGCCTCTGACCACACACGGATGCAGCACCACAGCCGCGCCTCCGGTGTGAAACTCCGCAGAATAAACCCATCAATTATTCGGCTGATGTGTATTCGAGGCAGCGCTTCAATCTGGTTCCAGTAATAATAACTCCTCTCTTATATGATCTTGTATAACATGGATTGTTTTTATTATCCAGTAATGTTATGATATACGAGTCGAATAGGAAGCACACCGACTCTCTATCCTCCTTCCTTTTCAATGGAGTTGTTTTGGGCTGTGAGGTAGATATGCATCATCAAGAGGAACCAGCAAACTGGCGAGCGTTTCTTGGGCAGATCATCGAGAACCCAGGGGCGAAAGAACAATTAGCAAGAGCTATCCGCGTGAGGCCGGTGACGATTCAACGCTGGTCTGAAGGATCATTCAGGCCTCGTGAAGAACATCTTCGTGCCTTGATCAAGCATCTGCCAGCCGAGGCATATCCTCTTTTTATGCGCTTGCTTCTGCGCGACTACCCGGAACTGATACAGGATACTGTGCCTCCAGAGCAGGCTCCCCAGCTTATTCCCAGCGAATTCTACGCTCGTGCCTTGAGTAACCTGGCTCTGACTCCTCCGCCTATGTATCGTCTCTCCATGCAGGACTTGCTGTTTCAACAGATTCTGGCGCATCTTGATCCAGATCAGCGTGGTCTCGCGATCTCTATTGTGGTCTGCGTTCCGCCGCGTGTGACCAAAAAAGTTCGCAGTCTGTGGAAAATAGGGGGGCTGGCCACGCCTCCCTGGCCATACCACCTGACAGAGAAGCCGATGTTCCTGGGAGCCGAAGCGCTGGTCGGGTACGCTGTGCAACATCTGCGCCCTGCTGTGATTAACAGTAAAGAAGAGCTAACCTTTTATCCCGCGAACTGGACCGAGTTTGAGCGCAGTGTAGCGGCTTTCCCTCTTTTACACCAGGCAGGGATCGTTGGCGGTCTGATAGTCTCCAGTGCCCAGGAGTTCTTTTTCACCGAGCAGCGTCTCGCCACTCTCGAAGCCTATTCATACCTGGCCAGTTGTATCTTTGAGCGGCAAGAGTCATATCAGGATCATGAGATCGAACTCCAGATGATGCCCGCCTATGAGCAGCAGCTTCCTTTCTTTCAAGATTACAGCCAGCGTGTCTCGCGTGTCTATGCTGACGCGGCTCGCACCCCAAACCCACTCACGCTCCAGCAAGCTCGCCAATTCATCTGGCAGGAAATAGAAGAGGTCATGATCCAGGTTTTTCTGCGAACCGCAGCCATGGACGGGTCTCCAACCATCCAGCCAGGAGGTTAAGAAAAGCGTTTTTAGCAACATGGAGGTAGTTCTGGACCTGCTTTTCTTAGAATCTCGAAAGGAACTCGCTGTCTATGGGCGCAACCATTCCCGGCACTTCAGGGCTCCCTTTCCTGGGAGAGACGCTCGCCATATTTACCAATCCGGTGAACTATTTTAGCTCCCATCAACGACGCTATGGCAACGTCTTTCAAACCCGCCTGATAGGCAAACCCTCCGTGGTCCTCTGTGGCGCGCGCGCACAACAGCAGATTTTTCTGGCGAGTGGGAACGAGAACGCCTTCGGCTCGCGGGAAGCCTACAGCTTTGTCGAACCGTTCGTCGGTACATCACTGCTGCAAATGGATGGCGGGGAGCACCAGAAACAGCGCAAATTGATTACTCCAGCCTTTCAAAGTCACACCCATCTCAACTATGTCACACGTATCAATCGCGTTTTTGAGCGTATTATATCCCATTGGCCTGAACAGGGAACACGGGTCTTTTACCAGGAAGCACGCGCCATCGCGTTTCGGGTGTCGACCTCCTTGATGCTCGGCATCGAGGAGGGGCCGAAGCTTGTTCAGTTAAACAGCCTTATACATACTCTGTTTGGTGGACCGCTGGCCCTGGTCCGGCTCAAACTCCCTTTCACAAAATACGGAAAAGCCATGGCCGCCAGGCCCATGCTTGAGAAACACTTGCTGGAACTCGTCAACCAGCATCGGAAGACGCCTGCCACGGATGTCCTCGCCCTCCTGCTGCTCGCGCGCGATGAACAGGGCCAGCCACTCTCTGATGAGCAGTTGCTCGATCATCTCAAGCTCCTGCTCTTTGCTGGCTATGACACCACAACCGCGACCATGACCTGGGGTCTACTCGAACTCCTGCGCCATCCTAACCTGTATGAACGGGTGCGCGCTGAGGTCGGCGTGGGGAAGATAGGGAGCGAAGCGCCAGTGACAGTTGAAGAGTTGCGCGCCATGCCTTTGTTAGATGCTTTTCTCAAGGAAACCCTGCGCTTGCATCCAGTCACCGCTTTTCTCCTGCGCAGTAACCAGCGTCCCTACGAGTTTGAAGAGTATACCATTCCCGCTGGCTGGCAGATCATTCTCCCGATCAGCCATACTCACCGCTCGCCGGAGTATTTCACCAACCCTGAGCAATGCGATCCAGACCGTTTCCTGCCTCCACGCGAAGAGGAAAAGAAAGCGCCCTATGCCTGGATGGCCTTTGGCGGCGGTGGGCATACCTGCCTGGGTCTGGGAATTGCCCAGATCGAGATGAAAACGGTCCTCACCCGCCTGTTGCGCCAGTTTGATCTTCAATTGGTTGCAGACCAGGATGTTTCACCAGCATATATCCCGGTCGGGCGTCCAAGGGGAGGAACAGTGGTTTCCTTTCAACGCCGTACTATACCGTGACTTACTGTTATAACGCGAATCATTGTTCTCAGAGAAGGAAGTGGAGGAATAGCATATGTCAGACGCGCAGGGGCCAGGCGCCCGCAAGCAAAAAAATACCTATGTGCTGGACGCGGAAAGCGCCGCGGAGATGGCCCGGCTGATGCGCCAGGATCGATTACTCACCACTGGCATGGGTGGCGTTTTACCAGAACAAACGGATGTCAGTGGCATTGAGCGGGTACTTGACCTGGCATGTGGCCCCGGAGGCTGGTCGCTGGAGGCGGCATATACCTATAGTGACATGAAAGTGATGGGCGTCGATATCAGCGAACGTATGATTACCTACGCCAATGCGCAGGCCCAGATTCAGCAGCGCGACAATGTGCGTTTCCAGGTCATGGATATTTTGAAACCGCTCACCTTCCCAGCGGAATCGTTTGACCTGGTCAACGCGCGCCTGGTCAGCACCTTTATTCTGCGCGAACAATGGCCTCGCTTCTTTCAAGAATGCCTGCGCGTGCTGCGGCCCGGCGGAATTATGCGTCTGACCGAGGTAGACCTCGGCATGTCCAACAAGCCCTACTTTGAGCAAACATTTCACCTGCTGGTCCAGGTCTTGAAACGCGCGGGCATGAGCTTTTCTCCAGGCGGTATCTATCACACAACCGTGCAAATGTTGCCCTCGCTGTTCCGGCAGGCCGGCCTGACCATTCTGGGCGAACGAGCACATTTCATTGAATTTTCCGCGGGGACCGCGGCACGCGATAGTTTTCACGCTAATTTTGTCATGATGTTTCAGCTAATTGAACCGCTCCTGGTGAAAATGAAGCTCGCGACCGCGGAAGAGTGGCACGCCCTTTCTCAAAAAGGGCTGGCCGAGATGTACGAAGAGGATTTTTGCGCGGCATGGATGTTGTTAACCGTCTGGGGCCAGAAGCCCCTGTAAGCAGGAACTGCGGGATCTGATTGCTGTGGTTCATGCAAGCGATGTTCCCATTTGCTGGCTGGCATATTCAAGATGATAAACGTATGGAGGAGGAAAGAAAGATGAAACAGCCACGTTCTTTTTCAAGCATGTTTAGAATCTCCATTATCCCCGGTCTGCTCGCACTTTCGTTGCTCGCGGGCATTTTTTTGCCGCGCGCGACCACGCGCGCGGCGACGGACACAACTCAATGTAACAGGTATATCATACCCGTTCACGCGTCGGTGCTCAATCTCGTGACCTACCATGTCGCGGCCTGGCTCTGTTATCAGCAGGCGCCCGGTAAGGTGGTCCAGGTTCTGGTGCACGGGGGAACTTATGGGCATGTTTACTGGGATTTTTCCTGCCCGGCCTGTCAAACAGACAATTACTCCTACACCCGGTATATGGCTCAAGCGGGATATACCACCTTAAGCTATGACCGCCTGGGATACGGCGCGAGCGATCATCCGCTGCCTGAACTGGTGACGGTGCAAATGGCGGCCTATGTCTTAAGCCAGATTATGGCCGATCTTAAAAAAGGCACGTATGGCGGGCCAACCTTCCAGAAAATAATTGTGGTTGGTCACTCAATAGGCTCAGCCGTAGTTGTCGACGAGGCAGCCGATGCCACGCTGACCCGCCCTGATGCCGTGATCCTCTCCGGCTTCCTCCACGCGGTCGACCTGGCGAGAGTCTCTTTGATTCTCACCGATGTCCAGCCCGCGTTGCTAGACCCGAGCCCGCACTTGAGTGAACTCCTTCCCGGCTATCTGACGACAATACCTGGCACACGCGGCCAGATCTTTTATTACCAACCCAACGCCGATCCCAATATAATCGCGGAAGACGAAACCACCAAAGAGGCAGTCACCGACTCGGAACTGACGACCTTTTTCACCATCGCGGCCTCGACTGTTTCCCAACTGATTACCGTCCCTGTCCTGGAAGCCGTTGGGCAATATGACAACATCTTCTGCCTGGGCCTGTTCAATTGCACCAACACCAGCGCCGTACAAAGCGAAGAAGTCCCTTTCTATACTCCCGGCGCCCACTTACAAGTCGTGGTAATTCCCCAGGCCGGCCACGACCTCAACCTCCAGGAAAACGCCACGACAGCCTGGTACCCACTGATACCCCAATGGCTGCAAGCACACGCCTTCGCGCCATCCTGAAATACCTCTCTCCATCAGGTTACATACCATTGATCCTTTTCTGTAACCGCAGACAGTAGTGTATACTGAGATAGGTGCCAATCTATCCACGTTTTTTTGCATGACGCACGGCTTTCTGAGGTTTCCCATTCGCGAAGGCGCTTTTAACGAATTTAGTTTCCCGGTAGCGAAAGGAAGGTCAGTCATATGGACGTGATTTTTCCTGGTACGGAAAAACACCTCATCAAAATCGCCAGAGGAGTATTTCTCAGTCTCTTTGTTATTGGAGGGCTTTTGCTCTTTGTTCCCCTCGTTCACGCTTCCCCTCTGATGTCTTCTCAGAAGGCGCGGGCAACCGTCTATACCAGCGCGACGAAGGGCACGATTGCCCCGTTTGGTCTTGCTGATCTCCAACATCCGCAGACCCAGGCGTCCCTGGCACCGACTACCAAACGACAGTCGAAGGGTGCGCGCGCGCTTCCCAGGACAGGTCAGTCTCCCCTCGCAGGTTCGCGTGTCAATGCCACGGGACTCGCCCTGCATACTGGCAAGCTGCTACAGAACTTCAATGGGGTCAGCAGCCTGGATAGCGAGGTGACAAACTTCAATGCCGAATTTGAGCCGCCAGATCAGGGGCTGTGTGCGGGCAATGGATTTGTGCTGGAAGCGGTAAACTCGGCCATCACCATCTACCGCGCGAATGGCGCGGTAGTCCTGGGGCCGCTCAACGTCAACGCGCTCTTTGACGAGGGCTTTAGAGAATTTACCAGCGATCCGCGCTGCTACTTCGACAGGTCTACCCACACCTGGGTAGCGATCATCCTCTTTATTCGCAGCGATAACATGGAGGCGCGCACCGATATCGCGGTGAATCACAGCGGTGATCCAACAACTCCCTGGACGGTCTACCACCTGGAAGCCAGCGACGACGGAACGCTTGGCCAGCCCGCTCACACTGGTTGCCCGTGTCTGGGAGATCAGCCACTACTGGGCATTGACCAGCAAAATGTGTATATCAGCACCAATGAATTCCCCCTGGTGAGCAATGGCTTCAATGGCGCGCAGATCTATGCGCTCTCTAAACACCAGCTTTTTGGCCTCTCGCAGCAGGTTCATTTTGTGCATTTTGACAACCTGAGCATCGGTGGTACGGTTGCCGCCTCCGTCCAACCGGCTACGACGAACGGCGATGCTGACGCGGAGTTCTTCATGAATTCCCTCGATCCCTTTGGAACCTTCGACAATCGCCTCGGCGTCTGGGCGCTTACCAATCGCTCGAAGGTCAGTTCGGGAGGCATTCCCACCCTCTCCAGCCTGGTCATTACCTCGGAACCCTATGGTGTGCCGCCCCCGGCCATCCAGATGGGCAGCAGTACCACGTTGGACGCGGGGGATGACCGCCTCCAGCAGGTTCAGTTCATCAATGGCGATCTCTGGGGCGCGCTGGATACGGCCATCACCATCCCCAATGATAGCGCGCCTCGGGCGGGCCTCGCCTGGTTCCAGGTTCATCCGCGCCTCGACGACGGGTTGATCAGCGCCTCCGCGGTTGCGCACCAGGGCTACGTGGCCTCGCTGGGAAACTATCTGCTCTACCCGGCCATTCAGGCAGGACCGGACCACACTGCTGCTCTGGTCTTTACCTTTACAGGGCCGAACAATTTCCCCAGCGCGGCCTATACCATCATGCGCGAGGGGCAGCACTCCTTCGGCGCGCTGACCCTCGTCGCCGCGGGAACTGGTCCCTATGTAAATGGCACCCGCTGGGGTGATTATTCCTACGCAACGCTGGACACCGTTTCCAATCGTTTCTGGCTGGCCACGGAATACGTGCCTCCGGTCAGCAGTCAGACCACCGATGGCTTCACCAACTGGGGCACAGAGGTGTTTGAAGTGGACGGGCGCTCATAACCTTTCTTGTAGAGAACAGAGCCAGTGCGTCAGAGAACGAGGGACTTTGGGGTGGTTTCACCGCCTCAAAGTCCCTCGTTCTCTACAAGAAAAAGCTATTGCACCAGTTTGACGCGTTCGGTCTGCCAGACGAGCTGGCTGTATTTTTCGTGGGCAAGCTCGCGGGCCAGTTGCCATTCTTCGGCGGTCAGGCTGCCGGACTGGAATTCGACTTGCAGGGCGCGGGCAAAACCAGTCTGGAAGGAGCTGGCGACACTTTCCCAGGTGATCGCGGGCGCGAAGGTGCGCAGCGGCGTGGTCATTTCGCGGTAGAGTTCCAGCGCCGTCGCCCGCGCCTCTTCATCGGCAAAACTCAGTAGATTGTAGAATTCGGCGGAACGGTCGTCCAGCGGCAGTGAGCCCTGTTGCAGGAGCGCGTCCTCTTTCCAGACCTGGGCGCTGCCGATCAGCTTGAAGCCGCCGCTGGTGAGATCGGCCTGCGTTGAAGAGGCAAAACAGGCCGCGGATGGCTGTTTGCTCACACGCCCCTCGCTCAATTCGGCGGAGACGCCCAGCAGGTTCAGCGCGGCGATCAGACCCTGCGCGAGGTGGGCATAGGCGGCCACGATGCCAGCCGGGATACCATAGGCCTTACTGCTGACAAAGCTATAGGTGAATTCGTCGCGATGATAGACCGCGCGCCCGCCCGTGGGACGCCGCACCAGGGCAATCCTCTGCCGTTCGCAGAGGTCGAGCAAAATTTCGCGCTCGACACGCTGGAAACGGCCCAGCGAAATCGCAGGCTGCGTCCAGCGGAAAACGCGCAGCGTAGGCGGTGCCTGCCCCTGGAGGTGACGCAATAACACAGCTTCATCGATAGCCATATTCATGGCCGCGTCCTGAATCCCTGTATCAACAAAACGATACGTTTCTGCCATCGTTCCTGTTCCTTTGCTGTATCACAACCTGGGGAGGCTGTCTAATAATTATTTTTTGCTGGCCCGCGCCATCTTCCATTTTTCGCGCTGGGCCTCGCGGGTCTGTTCAGAGGCGGGCACGTAGCGATCAAGGAAGGCGTCACGATAGGCGGGATAGGTTCCCGCGACAATCGAGGCGCGCAGTTCAGCGGCCAGGCGCAGCATAAAGCGGATGTTGTGGATGCTGCCCAGCCGATAGTACAGTTGCTCGTCCGTGCGTGCCAGGTGGTGGACGTAGGCGGCACTGTAGTTGCGGCAGGTGTAGCAATCGCAGTCATCTTCAAGCGGGCCGCGCTGCGTACGGTAACGCGCGCCCTTAATACTGACTCGTCCATCGCGTGTAAAAAGCCCGCCATGCCGGGCCACGCGCGTGGGCAGCACGCAGTCGAACATATCCATGCCAAGACCCACCCCAATCACCAGGTCTTCCGGCGAGCCGACCCCCAGCAGGTGGCGCGGCTTCTCACGGGGCAACTCGGGAGTGGTCACGCGCAACAGATCCCACATAATCTCCTTGGGCTCGCCTACCGACAGCCCGCCAATCGAGAGTCCTGGAAAAGGCAGCCCGCCGACAAAACGCGCGCTCTCCCGGCGCAGGTCCGGCTCAAACGCGCCCTGAACAATCCCGAACAGTGCCTGCCGCGAATTATATTGCGGCCTGGCCTCCAGAGCGCGTTCAGCCCAGCGATGCGTGCGCTCCATCGCCAGCTTCGCCTCTTTGGCCGTCGAGGGATAAGGCGCGCAGATGTCCAGCGGCAAAATAATGTCCGCGCCCAGCTCATACTCAATCTTCATCACACTCTCAGGCGTCATCAGGTGCGGCGAGCCATCCAGGTGCGACTTAAACGCCGCCCCTTCCTCGCTCAGTTTGCGCAAATGGCCCAGGCTAAAGACCTGAAAGCCGCCGCTATCAGTCAAAATAGGGCCATCCCAGTGCATAAAATCGTGCAGCCCGCCAAACGCATGAATCAAAGCAGAGCCGGGCCGCAGCATCAAATGATAGGTATTGGCCAGAATAATCTGCGCCCCCGCCGCGCGCAACTCTTCCGGCGAAACGCTCTTCACCGTCGCCTGCGTGCCCACGGGCATAAAAATTGGCGTCGGAATCGACCCATGCGGGGTTGTCACCACGCCCGCGCGCGCCCACGATTCCGAGCACTCGGCCTCAATTGTAAAAGAAAATGTTGACATACACCGCTCAAAGCCTCAACAATCTGGCTTTGCTCTATGAGAGTCAGGGGAAGGACGCGCAGGCAGAGCCATTGTTGATGCGAGCGCTGGCGATCCGCGAGCAGCAGTTGGGAGCCGAACATCCCGCCACTGCGACCAGCCTCAACGATCTGGGTGGCCTCTATTACCGCCAGGGGAAGTACGCGCAGGCAGAGCCATTGTATGTGCGGGCGCTGGCGATTACTGAGCAGCAGTTGGGAGCCAAGCATCCCGACACCGCGATCAGCCTCAGCAATCTGGCTTTGCAGTATCAGAAGCAGGGGAAGGACGTGCAGGCAGAGCCATTGTTGGTGCGGGCGCTGGCGATATTTGAGCAGCAATTGGGAGCCGAACATCCCACCACCACAGGCAGCCTCAACAATCTCGCTGCTCTCTATCGAATTCAGGGGAAGGACGCGCAGGCGGAGCCGTTGTATGTGCGAGCGCTGGCGATACGCGAGCAGCAGTTGGGAGCCGAACATCCCGCCACGG
>DASVMX010000172.1:0-8969 GCA_036384215.1 Ktedonobacteraceae bacterium
GGCGACGCCGTTGACGTTGTCGTTGTGGCCGCGGTAGATGAAGGCGTGGCTGCCGTCGAAGGCATTCCAGACCTGGATGGTGTGGTCGTAGCTGGCGGAGGCGATGCGCTGGCTATCTGGCGACCAGGCCAGGGCTTTGACCTCGGCTCTGTGCCCGCGATAGATAAAGATGGTTTTGCCAGTGGTGGCGTCCCAGATCTGTACAGTACGGTCATCGCTGGCAGAGGCGATACGCGAGCCATTGGGAGACCAGGCGACCGCGTTCACCCTGGCGCTGTGCCCACGATACAGAAGAATGCTGGCGCCGGTCGTGGCATTCCACTCCCTTACAATGCTATCGGAGCCAGCCGAGGCCACGCGCGAGCCATTGGGCGACCACGCTACGGTGTTTACCACCCCATTTTGTTTGTGGTAGACAAATTCTGTGGTGCCCAGCGCCGAAGTCCAGATGCGCACTGTCCGGTCATCGCTGGCCGAAGCGAGATGGTGCCCGCCAGACGACCAGGCGACCGCGTTGACAATGCCATTGTGCTGGGCGTAGGTAAGCATGTTGTTCCCGTTGTCTCCATTCCAGATCTGTACCTTCCCATCATCTGAGGCCGAAGCAACGCGTTTGTTATCCACCGACCAGGACACCGCGTTTACTTTGCTGCTGTGTCCCTGGTAGCTAAAAAGCGCGCTGCCATTAGAGGCATTCCAGACCTGAACGGTGCGGTCGTGGCTGGCCGAGGCCAGGCGTGTCCCGTCCGGTGACCAGGCGACGCCGGTGACCAGCGCCGTGTGACCACGATATATGTAGCGTAAACGGGAGGGCCGCTGTGGCTTGCGTGGCGGAGGCGCGGGACTGCGATGGAGAAACGCCAGCGTGCTGGCCCCACCAACCAGGACTACGCCCGCGCCCATCAGTCCCGCCAGTATTATTCGTCGAGAGAAGCGCGCTCGCCTGGCCTCAGACTTGATCTCTTCCGCGGGTGTCGCGGCATCTGGCGTTCGCAAGATGTCAGGGATAGGCGTGATGGGCAGCGACTGCTTCACTTCCGCTCGGATAGGTTGAACGGGCGTGACATCCTGTGGCTCGGCGAGCAGAACAGCACTCTTCTGATGAACTGGCTCACGTAGCGCCGCAACCTGCTCAGCCTGTGGGATAGGTTGGGCGGGCGCGCTCTTCTGCTCTGGTTCAAGTAGGAGCGTAGCTGGCTCAGCCGATTGCCAGATCGAACGTGGCGGCCTCACTGAAGCGAATTCGTGAGCGGTATCCAGCATGGCACTTTCCAGATCGTCGGCAAAATCCTGCACCCTGGAGAAACGCGCTTTGGGATCTTTGGCCAGCGCGGTAAAAATGATCTGCTCGACTATCGGCGACAGCGTAGGATTTTTAGCGAGCAGCGACGGAGGGGGATAGGTCGCGTGCCTGGTAGCAATATCAGTAAAAGAGCCGAGGAAAGGACGCTGTCCGGCCAGCCATTCGTAGACAGTGATGCCCAGCGCGTATTGATCACTGGCTGGCATGGGCTGGTTCTGGAGTAACTCTGGAGCCGCGTAGGGAATAGTGCCAACAAAAGTCTCCGCGCTGCTTTCCGCGGTCGCGCTCCTGGCCACAGTCGCGATGCCAAAATCGCTGAGCAGCACCTGGCCATGTTCGTCGAGCAGCATATTATCGGGCTTGACATCGCGGTGAATCAGCCCCTTGTCGTGAATATACTGTAGAGCGCTGGCTATTTGCTTGACATAAGAGATGACTACGGGTAGAGGAACAATCTCACCGCTTCGATGCAGCCTGCGCAGAGAGCCATTTGGCGCGTATTCCATAACCAGGAATGGCACGCCATCGAGAATATCGTAGTCGAGAAGCCTGACAATGTGCGGGTGGGTCAGTCCAGCGATCAAATTTGTTTCGCGTTCAAAATCCTCTACATCGTGGGGATTGATCCGGGTTGCCAGGAGCTTCACCGCGGCCTGCTGCGAGGGCAGACGTATATGCTGGCCCAGATAAACATCAGTAAAGCCGCCATGGCCTATCAATTCAATCAGTCGATAGTTTCCCCATTGTTGACCAACATGATCTGTCATAAAGGTTCCCTTTGTTATTCCCAAAACTAAAGAGCCTGAAGCCGTCTGTTAACATAGAAAACTAGCTATATGTATGATAAATATATTTTATAAGGGATATTGTAATATACGTCGATGGAATTGTCAATTTATGTGCAAATATCACTCCATTCGTTGCACCTCAACTTTATATGCCTCGCGTTGTAAATGTTCAGGAGGCCAGCTTCTTTTCAGAGCAAAGAAGCTGGTCTCCTGAACATTTACATTGCCTTATGCGCGAGCCGTTTAACAAAGCAGGTCAGGGGGCGCAGGGAATTTTTGCCGCGCGAGCTGGCTTTCCCGGACCCGCTGGCTGAAACGGGCGCGGAGGTGGTCGGGTCTTTTTGCTCTATCTGAACAGGCGCGGAGGTAATGGCTTCTGGCGCTGCGCCAGGTTCTGCTCTCTTTCCTTCGGCGGAGGTGAACGCGTCGGAGGAAGTTGGCACGAGCATCGTTGGTTGCACCAGTTGTGAGGAGGGAAGGATCACGGTTCCCATTGCCATATTTCCCACTCCATCACTCGGCGGAATGGTCGCGGCAAGCTCCTCGGCAACGGTCGCGTTCTCGTTGGATAGAGAGAGCGGCAGCGTTGTGAGGCTCCATACCTCGCGCGGGCTCTCCTGGCTGGCGGACTCCAGGGCGTTCGCGAAGGTTCTCACATCGGGATAGCGCGCTTTTGGATCTTTGGCCAGCGCGGTATTCACGATCTGCTCGACCGCTGGCGGAAGCAGGGGATTTCTGGCGAGCAGCGGAGGTGGCGGCACCAGGGCATGCTTGACGGCGACTTCAGTAAAGGTGCCCGTAAAGGGGCGCGTGCCGCTCAGCCATTCGTAAACAGTGATCGCCAGGGCATACTGGTCGCTGGCAGGCCGTGGATGTTCCTGAAACTGTTCGGGAGCCATATACGCCACGGTGCCAATCACCGCCTGCGCGCTCTGCGAGGTCGTGTTGTGCGCGATAGTAGCGACGCCAAAGTCGCTGAGCAAGAGCTGGTCGCACTTATCGAGCAGCATATTGTCAGGTTTGATATCCCGGTGGATCAGGTGTTTATAGTGCGCGAAATCCAGCGCTCCGGCAATCTGCTGAACATAGGAGACAACCATGGGCAGCGGCACAATTTGCCCGCCGTGGTGACGCTGGCGCAACGAGCCATTGGGCGCGTACTCCATAACAAGAAACGGCATGCCATCGATCACATCATAATCGAGCAAACGGACAATATGAGGATGGGTTAGAGCGGCAATGGTGTTAGCCTCGCGCTCAAAAACGTGCTCTTCCGCGGGGTCGATGCGGGTGGCCAGGATTTTGATTGCGGCCTGCTGCGATTGCAGGCGCACATGCTGGCCCAGATAGACATCGGCGAAGCCGCCGCGCCCCAGCAGGCGAACCAGGCGGTAATTGCCCAATTGCTGACCTGTGTGATCTGCCATGGATGCTCCTCTCTGCTCTTCACCACTAAAAAAATAACAATCCATCCCTGGTAGAAAGATTTCTGGTTCACAATATTGTAAAAGAAATAGCTAAACACTGTCAAATAAGTAGCATTTTTGATTACACTCTTTGCGAATGATGGAAGGCTCGTCCATGCAGCAGGCACGAGCTTTCCATCGTCCTGGGAAGATACAATAGTAGTAGCGAACATTGTTAAAACAGAGAAGAGGTAAAGATGGTGAAAACAATCGCTGAGCCGTGGCAGCATGAAGAGATTGCCGCGCGTGGTTTGCGCATGCACTACGTTACGCAGGGGACGGGGCCTCTGGTTGTGTTATTGCATGGCTTTCCTGAGTTCTGGTATTCCTGGCGCTTTCAGATTCCAGCGCTGGCGGCGCGGGGCTATCGCGTGGTCGCGCCAGATTTGCGCGGTTATAATGCCACGGAGAAGCCTGACCGCGGCTACGATATCCCCACGCTCTTGCGCGACATTGCCGGTTTGATCGAGGGTCTGGGCGAGGAGCGCGCGATCATTGTTGGACATGACTGGGGCGGTATCCTGGCCTGGCATTTCGCCATCGATTATCCGCAGATGACCGAGCGCCTGGTTGTGCTCAACGCGCCGCATCCAGGTGCCATGCTGCGCGAGGCCCGGACGCCGGCTCAGTTGCGTAAGAGCTGGTATGTCTTCGCGTTCCAGCTTCCCTGGCTGCCCGAATACCTGCTCGCCCGCGATCACGCCAGCGTGATTGGACGTATGCTCTATGGGTCTGCTGTACAGAAAGCCGCTTTTCCTCCAGATGTGCTCGCGAAATATCGGCAGGCCATGAGCACGCCTGGCACGCTGAAATCCGCGCTCAACTATTATCGCCAACTGATACGCCGCGGTCCGCGGTCCTATCGCAGCCGCACCTTGCGGGTAGACGCGCCCACGCTCTTAATCTGGGGCGAACAGGACATAGCGCTGGGCATCGAACTGACGCGCGACCTGGACGAATGGGTTCCCGATCTCCAGGTCAAGTATCTCCCCGACAGTGGCCACTGGGTACAACAGGAGATGCCAGAACAGGTCAACCACTTTCTGCTGGAATTTTTGACTCCTTCTTGAACTGCTACAGGTCGCGGCGCGAGAAGCGCCACGTGGCCAGCGCGGGCATGGCGAGGCAGTAGCAGATGATCCAGAGGAAGAGAGAGCCTGTCATGGCCTGGGGATTGAGCAGAGGGATGTTAAAGCTTTGAGCAGAGAAACCCTGCGTGCCCAGCAGGTTGAGCACGTCCAGGGGCAGCAGGGAATAAGAGGTCTGGTGCCAGAGCGCGTCCGAGGGAAGAATCAGGTTGGTCACGGTGATGATGTTTTGCACGGTGTCGCTCGGCGGGGGCAGGGTGGCGATGCGGCTGGTGGAGGTGAGTTGGAGGAAGGTAGAGATAAAGTTGGTCAGGGGCGCGCTAATGAAGAGAATCAGCATGATCGCGCCGTTAACCAGGGTGGGAAAGAGCGTGCTGCCCAGCGTGGTCAGACCGAGCAGGGCCAGCACGGAGAGTTCCAGCGTGCCCAGAGCATTCCAGGGATGTTCGGGCCAGTAGCTGGTGAGCCAGGAGATGACGCCCAAAAAGGCGAAGTAGAGGAAGGCCAGGTAGCCGCCCAGGATGAGCGCGTATCCCAGCCATTTGCCGAGGACGATCTCAAAGCGGCGCAGTGGTTTGGGTACGATGATTGCGAATGTACCGGCCTCAACCTCGCTGGAGATCATGCCAGCGGCGAGGAAAATGACCATCACGCCGCCGAGCAGATAGACCATCCAGATCGAGGGAATGGAGATAAACATGCCCGCGGCCAGCGTGGCGAACTGCGCAGAGAAGGTGTTGCCCGAACCTGGTTGGTTAGAGTTGGCAATTAGTACGTGCAGAAACAGGGCGTACAGGATGAGCAGCAGGAGGCTCAGCGAGAGTACAGCCAGAAAAAGTCTGCGGCGCAGAGCTTCCAGCAAGGTAAAACGTGTAATCAAAAGGATTCCCATTAATTTTCCTCCCGTGAGCCCAGGGCGGCTTGACTGATGTGGAGATGATTTTTTTCGGGCGTGCTCTGGCTGGTGTTGTTAGTTTGTAAGGGCTGCACTTCCCCCGCGGATTGAACGGTTGCGTTCGTTTGCTCGTGGAGTTCTGCCTGTGCCGTGTGCGCGGCGTCAATGGTCTGAAAAAAGAGCTGTTCCAGCGAGTTGCGACGGGGCGCCAGGGCATAGAGCCGCGCGCCGCTGTTGTGGATAGCGCTGGCGATATCGGCGGCCCGCGCCTCGTTCTCTACCTCAACAAACAGGGTTTGGGGACAGGTCTGGGAACTGGCAGGATCTGGCGCGGCGAGTTCCACGCGCGGGGCCAGGGCGCGCAGGAGGCGCAGCAGATCGGGGCTGGCCTGGCTGACGCGCACCTCCAGGGTAATGGGACCGGCGAACAGGCTGGCGGGAGTGCCGATCTTTAAGATCTGGCCGTGGTTAATAATCGCGATGCGATCACAGAGCGCTTCCACGTCCGCGAGCTGATGGGAATTGAGAAAGATGCTGATGCCCTGTGTTTTCAATTGACGCAGCAGCTCGCGCATATCGCGCACGCCCACAGGGTCCAGACCGGAGACCAGTTCGTCTAGAATCAGCAATTCAGGCTGATTGATCAATGCCTGAGCCAGGCCGATGCGCTGGAGCATACCTTTGGAGAAGGTGCCCAGGCGCTGGCGCTCGCGTCCATCCAGGCCCACCAGGGCCAGCGCTTCCAAGCAGCGTCTGCGCAGCGCCTGGCCGCGCAGGCCATAGAGCTGTCCGTGGAAAGTCAGGAACTCGCCAGCTTTGAGCCAGCGATGAAAGGTCGGCAGTTCGGGGAGATAGCCCACGCGCCTGCGCGTTTCCAGGTTGCCGACCGGCTGGCCGAGCACGCGAATGCTCCCGGAAGTCGGTGTGACCAGGCCAGTCAACATCTTCACGACAGTGCTCTTGCCCGCGCCATTTGGTCCCAAAAAACCAAAAGCCTCGCCCCGCTTCATCGCGAAACTCACTCCATCGACCGCGACGAGCCGGCCATATATTCTGGTCAAGCCCGCCACCTCGAGCGCAATGTCGCGCTGCTCTTCAATCATAGATGCTATGTCCTCCAGAATGTTTAGAATCATCTGCTGGTTGTTGGAAATTGGTATCAATTTTCTTCTCCAATTTCCAACAACCAGCAGATGATTCTTTAATTATCGTAACGAATTCGCAATTTCTTGAATGCGCTGGCCGCTGGCGTGAGCGGTCAGAATGACATAGACGATATTCTGAGATTGCCAGATAATGCCGCCGTTGTCGCTCAGAGTGATGAGCAGGGCTGGAGCGCCTTTGACGTTAACCTGCGTGGAACTGGCACCCCTGGGCAGGGGAACTGGCACGGCACCGCTGTTGATGTCCACGTGCTGTAACAGGGCGCGTGTGTCAGCGGGCAGTTTCGGCAGCGAGAGCAGGAAAGCGCGCAGTTCGCTCAGAGCAGTGCTACTTTCGGCCTGTAGCGTCGGGTCGGGGATCTCCGTGACCAGGAAAGGCGTGCCGCCGCTGCAATCCAGCTTGCCATTTGCCTGCGAGCATTGCTGATAATAGGAGACGATCACGCCTGGATTCAAGATGGCTTTGAACGTGGCCCCATCCAGTTGCGGAGGTATGGCAATGCCAGCCTGGCCTGTCGCTTGCAGGTAAGCACGAGTTTTGGTGGCGTTAAAGGTGAACGATTCCTGATCGGCAGGCGTAAGTGTGAACTGCGCTATGCTGCCAGCTCCATCGGACAGGTTCGCGGGCAGTTGAATATGGAAATGCACCTGCTTTTCCGCTGTGGCTTTGTCCAGGGTGGGACCGCTCAATTGCTTGCCAGTGTAGTTCTGGGTGGTATTGTCACCGACCTTCTGCAAGAAGGCGTCGAGATTTTTAATGACCGCGTTTGGATCACGAAACGTGCTGGAATCGATGCTGGTGAACTGCTGTGGGCGGAACAGCGCCAGGAATTGCGGGGCAAAGGCGCTGAGCACAGGCACAATCAGGATAGCCAGCAGGGCGACCGCGACCAGGGCCGCGGCGCGCGAGCGCCGCCACTGTAGCATCTGCGAGCGGGCCAGCGTGCGTGGGCGGCGCGCGAGAGCAATTGGCGTGGCTTGAGAGGACGCGGGGCCAGTTCTGCGCGCGAGCATCTCTGCTCCGGTCTCGGCGGTGTCCAGGCTGGCGGCGAGCACTCCATTTGTGGCACTCGCAGCCTGGCTGGTCGTGGCCCCGGAAAGCGCGCCAGCGGACCCGGCGAACACGTCGAGAAGCATTTCGTGGGCCTGCGCGATATCGTCGGGGTGAGCGACAGAGCGATCTTCAATCTGGTAGACCTCGTTCAGCTCAAGAACCATGCGCTCGAGCGTAGCATCCTGCTGTGCCTCTGCCAGAACAGCGGAAACGACCTCGCTCTGACCCTGCTCCATGGCGCTGGCGTAGCGATAGAGCGCCTGGACGCGTTCCTGCACGCGTGTTTTTTCTTGCTTATTCATAATGGTTTTCTTTCTCCTGTTTCAGCGCGTTCCACCTGCTGTCGTGATTGTAGCTGATGCCAGGCTGAGCGTAAGCGGTTCAGAGCGCGATGCAAACGCACTCGCGCGGCGACCGGCGTAATTCCCAATTCGCGGGCCAGCGCCTCGCGCTCGAAGTCGGCCAGGAGGGCCAGGCGCAGCACGCGCTGATCCTCTGGCGAAACCAGGGCGAGGATCAGGCTGGCCTGCTCGTTGGCCTCGATCTCCTGTGCTGGTTCCGCCTGCACGAAAGGGGCGATCAAGTCGAGTACATCCTCTTCGCTTTGAGCCTGTGGCAAGAGCAGAGCCAGGTGGCCAAAGGTCACCTCGCGCTGCGCTCGCCGCGCCGCCTCGGCCTTTTTGCGCCTGATGACGTTCATGCCAATGCCCAACAACCAGGCCATAGGCTGGCGTTCGGGATCAAAACGGTCCACGTGATCAAGCGCTTCGACCGCGACCTCCTGCAAGACCTCTAACGCGACAACTGGAACCGCTTGCCCCCTGGCCAGCCCCATGCGCTGCACATACGAGCGCAGGGAGCCAAGCAGCGTCGCGGTATGTTCTGTCAAAAACGCCATCAGCAGGCGCCTGGCCTGGGAGACAGTGGTGGATGGTGTGGCCGGGATAGTATGGCCCGGCCCCTCTGTCTGTTCTGATTTCATTCCAATGTCCTGTTCCCAAATATTCGCGAATATTTTTCCGTGTCTACATGTTCTTTCACACTACCAGTATGGAATGTTACAGGGAAAGAATCCATAAAATGTCAAAAGGAATTGTACCACCGAGAGAACACACCGGAGCCAGGGCTATTTACTTCTTCACTCAAGGCTCCGCCCCACCCCCCTTTTTGTTCAGGTGTTTTTCGGGCAGGGGGTGCGAAGCACCCCCTGCC
>DASVMX010000173.1:0-10798 GCA_036384215.1 Ktedonobacteraceae bacterium
CTCGCCGCCTGCGGCAGCTCGCTCACAAAAAAAGCGGTTGTTACGAGGACACCTCGTGCTCCGGCAGGGAACTCCCCTGCTTTTGACGAAAACGCATAAACCCTACCCAAAATACTAGGGTTTATGCGTTCTGGCAAAAAAGCGGGATTGTTAAGGGCGGCAGCCCTTAACCGGGGCTCGGGGTGTCCCCGAAAAACCCTTTTTTTCTTTTTGCGAGCCGCCGCAGGCGGCGAGTTCAGAGAATGCATAAGCCCTACCCAAAATACAGGCTTTTCGCAAAGTTGCCTTGAACCATCAGAATTACTGATTGTGGGGATGTACATGCGCCCATATACTACGGATAAAAAGAGCTATCTTCGCAACAGGGAGGTTTTTTGCATGGAATTAAAAGAAACCTGGCGTGGTTTGACGCTGATGTTACTGATAGGCATTGCCGCAGGGGTCGTCAATGTCCTGCTCTTTCTGTACGTCATGAATCCCTTGACGCTGAGCGGCAAGGGGGACGAGGTAGCAGTGAGCACATACGCGATCAACTTATTTGTCGGCTGGGTCTTCTTCTCGGCCTGGTTCCTGGCCAGGGCTGATGACGAACTCAAAAAAGTGGAAGAAGCGATCCATAAACACGATAAGGAGGCGTTCCTGATCGAAGCACCGAAGCAGATCGCATTGAGCATCCGCATTCTTTATTTGCTCATCTCAGCGCTTGTGGTTCTCTCATTCCACCTCTTCCATATGGAGAGCACGCTGATTACTGGCGAAATCCAGTTCGGATCAGCCTTTCTCGTTGTCACAACAGCGCTTGTACTGTGGGATCTGGACAATCCAATCGGCGGCGCCATCTCCGCCAGGGGTATTCCAGAGGAATGGTTAAAAGAATTACACGAGCAGGAAAAAGTCGCGACAAAAAGCTAGCAATTTGACCTGCTGCCGCAGAAGACGCCGCTGCGCGCATCTGCGGCATAGGAAAATGAGATAGCGTTGGCAAGCCCCTCGCGCCGCAATGCGGCGCTCTTTTCTCAGAGGACGTAACTGGTTGGGTGGCCCGTGGCCATCCAACCAGTCACGTCCTCTTAACTCTGAGCGAAGCACCACAGGTGCTGAGGAGTTCAGGCAAAAGCTTGCCAACAATATCAGATGAGGGAAGACTCATGTATACGCATTTTTTACGACAAAAACAATTCCATATGGAAAAATAAGTAGTTGTTGGAATATACCTTTTCTTTATTGCAGAATGCGCGAAGGAGCGGAAAAATGCCCCGGATGTCTCACAAACGTTAGCAGATGGCATAACAAATGTCACCAATTTCCTAGACTAACCGTTACACTAAATAAGAGACCTTGTTATCAAGTTATAATTTGTCCTATCTTGAATTCCTTCGAAAGGAGCAGCTAATGCCTCAGAGCGTCATTCCGCCCGCCGCTGGTCGTCTCCAACAAAGTTCCACTATCCTTATTGTAGAGGATGATCTCGCAATTGGGGAATTTCTTCAACAATTAATTGAAGAAGAGACTCCATATAGCTCAGCAGTCGTCAACAATGGCCCGCGCGCGCTCGAACTGGCGAAGCAGGTACGTCCACGCCTTTTTCTGCTGGACTACCGCCTGCCGGGCATGAATGGCGTCGAGGTCTTTGATCACCTCCAGGATATGGCTGAAACCAAAGGTGTGCCAGCTATTATGATGAGCGCGACTCTCCCCACCGAGGAATTGCGCAAACGAGGCATCTATCAACTGCGCAAACCCATGGATATCGGCAATGTCATCCGTATGATCACTCACGCGCTGGCAACCTACGAAGAGCAACAGCTCAGTTGGCAGAGCAACACCGCCGAATCTGCCTGAATGCCTTATCAGTCCCGGCCAATTCCAAACCGCCCCTCTGTTGCAGTAGAGAAAAGTGAGCAGCAAAGGAGCAGGACAGACGCCGCGGTGCCTGTCCTGCTCCTTTGCTGCTCACCGAAAAGAACTCCTTCAAAAAAGCCCTACTTTCGGCTCTCCTTTCGGCGCCAAATCTGCTACAATAGAGGTGTATGATACGTCGCAGGGCAACCTCTTTCAGCGTCCTCTCGCGGGGTATGTTAAGAGAGATCCTGGCGCGTCCTGTTCTTGTACCATTTGAAAGGAAGGACATATTCCATGGCGAATAAAGAGCAAAAGCAGAAAAAAGAGCAAAAGGCGGGTCCGAAGTCCAATAAACAGAAGAAGGAAGCGGCTCGCGAGAAGAAAGCCGCGAAAGCGAGCAAGACGGCGTAGGAGAAAGATCCTTCCCATCGACGCAGAGGGCGAGGCGTGACCAGGTAAAGAGACCTGGGAAGCAGGACAGCAGAGCTGTTTTGCTCCCGGTCTCTTTTGATGTTCGCACGCCTCCTATGGAGTCAGCAAAAGGGGTGAATTGTCAGAAGAAATCAAAAATTGCCGGGAGAGGCGCATCATTTAACATAACTACCGCGTTATTAGTAATGAGACAGCCATTTTTAAGCCTGTTTTTGCCCTTTTTTACCGGACACGGCAAAGTTGGGTCAGCGGCAGCTTCTCTCACGAAGGGGAACAAGAGAGATGAAAAGTCTCAAGCTGTTTTGAGTAATCTTGCAACGTGGGGAACTCACTTGACACCTTTGTTACAATGCGCATAGATGCCATCCAGGGCTAGAACACGCGCTTTGCCAGAAAGGTTGCAGCACAACATTTTCGCGAGAGGGCGTTTGAAACGAACGAAGAATGGGGGGGCGCATGCAATCGAAATATCATGACAACGCAAACAAACGCGAGCCGACCCCGAAGCAGTGGTCAGGGATGGCTCGCCCCAGGCCGGATGTGTACGCTGAGCCAGATGACCAGTGGGCCGTTCTGCGGCATGAGGTGGAGGTAGAAGATATGAGGCGGCAGGAGAAACGCGGAGGAACCGACTGGGAGTGGGAGCGGCGCGACACTGACGAAGACACCATTGCAGCCCAGATGTCTTACCAGGAGGTCGAAGAGGCTGAGAGCCAGGTCGACATTGTGGTGGTAGGCGTCGGTGGGGCCGGTATGAACGCGGTCAATCGCATGATTGACACGCGTGTACGTGGTGTGCGCTTTGTTGCCATGAACACTGATGCGCAGGTGCTTGCTCTGTGCGAGGCGCCGGATAAGATCTGCCTGGGCCAGCACTATACCAAAGGGCTGGGAGCGGGCGGCGTTGCCTCGGTTGGCGCGCGAGCGGCGACGGAGAGCGCGGCAGAAATCCGGTCCGCGCTGGGCGAGGCCGACCTGGTCTTCATCGCGGCCGGCATGGGGGGCGGCACTGGCACTGGTGGCGCGCCGATTGTGGCGTCAATCGCGAAAAAGATGGGGGCGCTGACCGTGGGCATTGTGACGCTGCCTTTCAGCTTTGAGGGGTCACGTCGGCGCAGGTCCGCGGACGAGGGTCTGGCGGCTCTCTGCGCGGAAGTCGATGCCATTATCACTGTGCCCAATGATCGCCTGCTCTCGTTGATCGGGCGAGATCGCACGCTTTCCGACTCGTTCAAAGTGGCCGACGATGTGCTGCGCCAGGGCGTGCAGGGCATTGCCGAGGTGATCAATGTGCCAGGCCTGGTGAACGTGGACTTCGCCGACGTGCGCAGTGTGCTGCGCGAAGCGGGCACGGCTCTGATGAGCATCGGTCAGGGCCAGGGGCGCAATCGCGCATCGCGGGCAGCCGAAGAAGCAATCGCGGGCGGTTTCTTGAACGTCTCCATCCGCGGCGCTGAGCGCGTGCTCTTCAACATCAGCGGCGGCGAGGATATGACGCTGTTCGAGGTGAACGAGGTAGCCGAGCAGATCGGCAGCGCGATCCACGACACGGCGGATATCACCTTTGGCGCGGTGATCGATCCCACGCTCGGTGATATGATCCGCGTGACCCTGATCGCAGCCGGCATGCCGGAGGGGCACACGTCGCGCATTCCCGCCCTGCACAAGGAGCAGCAGCACGCGACCGGCAGCTATACGCTGTCGGGCGTGAGCCATACCGCGCCGGGTCCACGGCCCCAGCCGGTGCAGCCGCGCAGCATGGCTGATGTGCCGCAGCCGCAGCCGCGTAATGTCAACAGCGTGTCGCCGCTGCAGTCGCGTGGCGCTAACAACGCGCCGCCGGTGAAGCCGCGGCCTGTCGCGCCTCCGCGTGAGGCGCGGGCTTCCGAGCAGTTGGACGACACGCCAACCCAGCCGGCGAAGTACGGCGACAAAACGGTCAGGCCGCAAGGGCGCCCGCAGCGCAGCCTGGACGATCTACGCGGCCTGCGCAGCATGGGCCGGCGCCAGGAGGTGCGGCGCTCCGGCGATGAAGCCGAGATCGAGATGCCGCCTTTCCTGCGGCGCTATGAATAATTGAGAGAATGAACGCTGCCCCTGGCGCGCCAGGGGCAGCGTTCATTCTCTCATCAAGTCAATCCTGAGCTGGTTCGACTACTTCGGGAGCTGGCGCGCGACCGCGCTCACCGCCTTTTTTGCCGATGCGGGAATAGAATTCAGAGCCCTGCTGGCGCTTGGTCGATTCGCCGCCTTTCTTGCCAATCTCGGCGTAAAACTGTGGGCCGCGCTTCTCCTTAACCGCCTGTCCACCCTTCTTGCCAATTTTGGAATAGAATTCCGGCCCGTACTTCTCGCGCACCGCCTGGCCGCCGCGCTTGGCTTTCTGAGATCCTGGTTCCGGCCCACGTTTGTTATTTGCCATGGAAAGTCCCGCCCTTCTGTAACTTCAAACAACCACTTAAACCCGACAACCATCAAGCGGCGAGACATTCCCAGGCTCAGAGCGCCAGCGCTGTTTCCCTGTTTCTGCTTACTGCACGCGGTGACCAGCGGCCAGCGCGACACGGTTCGCGATAAGCGCGGCCGTGCTGCCAGCGCCAATGCCATTATCGATATTCACAACAGAGAGACCCGGAGCACAGGTCTGGAGCATGGAGAGTAGCGCAGCCACGCCTCGACCGCCCAGACCGTAGCCAACAGAAGTTGGCAGGCCAATCACGGGAACGGGAACCAGTCCCGCCACCACAGAAGGAAGAGCCCCATCCATCCCAGCAGCGACAATCATGACATCTACATCGCTGGAAAGCAATGCACGCAGCGGCTCCAGCAAACGATGCAGACCAGCTACCCCCACGTCATACACACAGGTGACCTGACAGCCCATCTCTTCGGCCATCAGCGCGGCCTCTTCGGCCACCGGCACATCTGAAGTCCCGGCGCTGAGAACGCCAACCCGCCCGCCTGTTCTCACAGTCTCATAGCCAGGCCGATAGATCACCAGCGCGCGAGCAGCCTCGCGCACGCGCATGGGACAGTCCTGGAACTCCTGGCGCACGGCCTCAAGCGTTTCCTGGCGCACGCGACTGATGATCGCGCGTCCTGTTCCCTCCAGGAGACTGCGTGCCATCGAGAGCACCTGCGGGGTGGTCTTCGTTTCGCCGAAAATCACCTCCGGCACCCCTTTGCGGCGCTCGCGCGCGGGATCGGGACGAATCTCGATCCGCTCCGTAGAAAGCGCGCCCCCTGGTTCAGCCGTTTCTCCCTGGAACGTTTCCACGGAACGGCTGAGATGACCATGAGTAAATACATCCTGACTGAGCACATGGCTCAGCCAATTCAACTGATCTTGTGCATCGTGATTCACCGGAAAACCTGATCCTTGCTAGAAAGGAGTACCTTGAGTAGAAAGACAATTTTTCACGGCTTCCAGTCTAGCATAGTTCAGATCAACGGGCAAGCAAATGCCTGTTATTCTCCCGGCATAGGACACCTGATTTGGGAAATACCGCAAGTATGGTTTCCTATGATATAATTTACTGGAGACTCCAAATATTCTTTGCTTCTTTCAGGTTAAAAACGCCTCAGATGGCTTTACAGGCCAATCGAGGCGTATAGTACTCTTAGATATAACGGTGCGTTCACAGCATGAAAAAAATCAGTAGACTGGCACGTAGAAGACTGCTCTGGCCACTGGCACTGCTGGCGTTACTGGCACTGGGCGCGTGTAGTTCGACTTCGACGGGGGACCTCAATTCGACGCAGCCGCAGCAGACAGTGACGGTTCATTCCGGTTTCCAGAAGCAGATGTCGCCGATCCCGACTGTTCCGCCTTATCGCTGCGGCGCCTGGACCTCGGATAACGCGCCCAATCCCGGCAGTACGATCACCATCTATGCCCGACTGACCCATAAGCTCCAGGGTGTGCAGGGCATGACGGCGACCGCGGTGGTGCATTTTCAGGGCGGGGATGACACCCTCGACCAGGCAACCAGCGACCAGGGCGGCTATGTTTCATTCAAGCTCAACCTCCAGGGCCAGCAGCCCACAAAAGTGCCCGCGACCGTCGATGTGACTTTCACAGGCGTACCTGGCGGTTCACAGAAGTGTTCAACCTTCTTCACGCCGATGTAAGTTGCTGGCAGTTCGGGCAGAAATGGGCGGTGCGCTGGGCAATCACCTGGCTGGTGATCTGGCCACCGCAGCGCGTGCAAACCTTGCTATCCCCGGCCTTAAAATATGCCTTGAGATGGTCATAGTTTGCTCCCAGCTCTCCCTGCAAGCCGCGGTAGCCGCTAAAAGTGGTACCGCCGAATTCAATGCCTTTAGTAAGCACTAAGACGATACCGGCGTGCAGTTCAACCAGTTCGGACTCGCTCAGCGAATTGGCCGGGCGCAGGGGATGAATACGCGCGTAGTACAGTGCCTCGTCGGCGTAGATATTGCCCAGTCCCGCCACGGTCTCCTGAGCCAGCAGCACAACCTTAACGGGACCTTTGCGAGCAGCCAGCCGGGCTGCCAGCGCCTCCACGGTAAAAGCATCGCTCAGCGGCTCCGGTCCCAGTCCCGCCAGCGCCTCGTCCTCGCGCTCAGCCGGCCAGAGTTCGACGCGGCCAAACTTGCGCGCGTCGTTAAAGAGCAGGCGGCGCTCATCAGCCAGGTCAAAGCAGACGCGACAGTGAGAGAGTTCCGCTGGATCGTAGTAAACCTCTTCTTCTCTCACCAGGGTAACCGCGCTGCTGGCTTGTTGAGGCGCGCGATAGGTAAAATCTGGTCCGCGGGTCTGCCAGGCGGTGGGATTTTCCGTGCGCGCTCGCGTATCGACCTCCCAGCCGGGTGGTAGCAAATAGAGATTGCCGGTCATGCGGCGATGGACCGTCATCAGCAATTCGGGCGTCGCGCCGCGCCCCAGGTCGAAGAGCAGATATTTCCCGCGCCGGCGCACCTGGAGAATGCGCTGGCCGGCCAGGAGCGAACGAAAGACAGCGAGATCCGGCAGGCCAATCGTGCGCTCCCAGAATACCTGGACATCGCGAATAGTCGCGCCAAGCACCGTAGCACGGAGCTGGCGCGCTGTAAATTCAACTTCTGGCAATTCAGGCATGGTAGAATGAAAACCTCGGTTCTGATAGGTTATGCGTTCTCGATTCTAACATGGTCAGCAAGAGGCAGCACCTCCCAGGCGCGATAGCCAGTCTCCAGATCCTCGACCAGAGCACCTGGAGGCAGCGCGCGCAGGCGCTGAGCCATCCAGATATCGCCAGCAGCTCCCGAGACATTGCCCACCAGCGCAAAGAGAAAGTATGGAGCGATTGCGGGCGCGAGAAGGGTTAACACAATCCCGGCCAGGCTGATAACCACAAAAGGCGCGAGCGCAATCAACCGGTAGTTCTCGCGAGAAAACATCTGCTCTTTCGCGCCGCAATAGAGAGCAAAAGGCAGCTTCGCGCCATAGTGGGGTTTGCCGCCCAGCACAGCGATTGTTACTCCGTGGATAAACTCGTGAAACGGCAGGACCAGGATATAGCCCAGCACATTCAAAGTCGTCCAGACCGCGACCAGCCCCCAACTGAGGGACGCCCCCTGTTGGCCAGTGCGCCAGATATAAGCCCCCAGGTTGAGCACAATAAAGAAGATGCCCCCTACCAGTAAGAGTTGCAGGCTAAAACGCGCCAGCGGGAGCATCTGTTCCGGCTCCAGCAGCGCCATCTCGTCTACCTGGCGCACGCGACCTGCGTCCACCGCCGCCTGCAACGCAGCCCGGCGCCCCGGATGAAAACGATCAACTACGGTCAAGGGCATAATTTTCTCCTCTGGCGATCCCTCGCCCGTTCTATCTTATCAGTCGTCTACCTTAGCTACGCATGATCCAACCAATTGTTTCATGAACAGGGCTTGTCTGCAGCCAGTCAACAACAAACAACAACGTGAATGCATGGATGTATTATACAGTAAACTCAACGGCAATACACGCAAGAAAAAAGCCTGGCCAGGCTTCTATGTAAAGGTCGTTTTCCAGCGGGGCTCCTGAGCCCCGTTTGCAACAATCTGAGTCGCACCCCTTCGACCTTCTCATAGGATGGAGGATGCTGTAATGCTATACTATCTGTACGGATTGTTGGCGGCTAACAACCAGGAGGAAGAGCTATGAAACGTATCGAATTCTGGAAATGGTTAATAGGCATCCTCGCTGTATTCTGGATCATTTTCGCGATCTTTTTGATCGGTGCCGACATTCCTTTTGTGATTGTCAGCGCGGCGCTGACCGTGGTACTGGCTATGTCCGCCCTTGTGGTGGGCCTTGCATGGGCTTATCAGCACAATGTCTGAGGACAGACGCGCGGCTTTGTGAGCGCGGGCGTGGCACACCCGAATCCGCCGAAACACACTCGAATAAAGGACTGTGATGATTGATGTTTGTTTGCTGGGCACAGGTGGGATGATGCCCATGCCGGGGCGCTGGCTCTCCTGTGCCCTGGTTCGTTGTGGATCGAATCTGACGCTGATTGATTGCGGAGAGGGGACGCAGGTGCCCTGGAAAACGCTTGGCTGGGGCTTCCGCCAGTTGGGAACGATCTGCCTGACACATATGCACGCGGACCATGTGGCGGGTCTGCCAGGGGTGCTCTTTATGGTCGCGCACGCGGGTCGCACGGAACCGCTGGATATTTACGGGCCAGTGGGCACCGGCTACGTGATCGATGGCCTGCGCCGCATCGCTGCCGACCTGCCTTTCCCCATTGTTATTCACGAACTCAAGGGCAGCGCGAACTTTGAACTGCCCGGCGGGCTACAGGCCTCATGCTGTCCTGCCTTCCACGGCATCCCCTGCCTGGCCTACCGCCTGGATCTGGCGCGCAAGCCGGTCTTCCTGCCAGAACAGGCAAAGGCGCTCGGTCTGCCGGTACAGTTCTGGCGCGAGCTACAGCAAGGGCACGCGGTGGAGTACAACGGGCAGACTTTCACGCCAGACCAGGTGCTGGGCGCGGCCAGGCGCGGAATTTCACTGGCCATGATCACCGATACGCGCCCGACCGAGCAACTGAGCACTTTCGCGCGCGACGTAGATCTGCTGATCTGCGAGAGTATGTACGACAACCCGGAGGATCTGCCCCAGGCGAAGGCGAACGCGCACATGCTTTCCGAGGAATCGGCGAGCATCGCGCTTAAGGCCAGGGCGCGCCAGCTCGTGCTGACGCATTTCAGTCCAAAAATCATGGACACGAGCTGGGCGGAGAAAGCGGCCCGGCGGGTCTTCCCCAACACGCGGGCTGCGAAAGATGGTACGGTCATCACCCTCGATTATCCCGATTAGCCGGCTAGCTGGCCTCGGAGAACGGCCCATTGCGGGCCTCTTGATCGGCCAGGAAGGCCGTCGCGGCCTCCAACGCTTCCCGCTCGACCGCTTGAACGTGCTCCGGCGAGTCAACCTCGATAAGGCGCGGGCGCTCGGGCTGCTGGCGCAGGTTTTCCTCGAAGAAGCCCAGCACTTTTTGCACATAGAGCGGGCGATCGGCGAAGTAAGCGCCGCAGTGATCGGCCTCCGGCACCAGCCAGAGTTCTTTGGGCTCCTGGGCCGCTGCATAGAGCAAAGGCGCGTCGTGCGGATCAACGATTGTATCTTTTCCGCCGTGGATCAGCAGAATCGGGCGAGGCGCGATCTGCGCAATGTCGCGCAGCGGCTCAACCTGGCGGAAATGGTAACCAGCTCGCCAGCCAAGCAGATAGTCCGCCAGCCACGCAAAAGGCGCCGAAGGCATGTGGAGCGCGCGGCGCACATTGTAATCAACCACGCTGGAGTGAGTCGCAAAAGGGCTGTCCGCGACAATGGCTTCCACCTCGGGCCGGCGCGCGCTGCACATAATCGCCACCGCGGCTCCCATTGAATAGGCCATCACGCCCAGACGCGTACCAGAGGCACGCTCCCGAGCGTAATTCACCGCGCCCATAAAATCTTCCATTTCACGATAACCAAGCGTCACAGGCGTGCCGACCTGCGAACCATGCCCATAATACTCAAAAGCCAGGACGTTATGTCCGGCTTTCCAGAGAAAATTGGAGATGCCCAGCATGTCCGTTTTGCTGGAACGGTATCCGGGACAGACAAGAATAGTCGTTGTCGCGCCGGCATGGGGAATAAACCAGCCACTCACCTTATGGCTCCCCTGACGCGGAGAAAATTCGACAGTCTCAGCAGGCAAATCAAGTTCATAGGGCGTAAAGGTGTAATTAGCAAAAGGAGCAAGCTTTTTAGGACGAGTTAACGTGTCTACAAGATAAATTGCAGCACCACAAAGCAGGCTTAACACACCGATAGTACCACCCACGCCACCAAAGATGACTTGCTTCAACGATGGGCGACGGATTTTCACGAGAGACGGGAGTCGCATCGCAGAACCAACCTTTCTAGCGTGCAGCAGAGAAACTGTTCTATTTTAGAGAACGCATCTCATACTTATTTTATGCCCGCACTCAAAATACGTTGTGGTAAAGTTCAAGGTTACTCTCAAAGGCACCCTCTTTCTCC
>DASVMX010000174.1:0-2254 GCA_036384215.1 Ktedonobacteraceae bacterium
GGTTGGCCAGCGTCAACAAGCCGGGCACGCCAAACCAGTTCAGCGTCTGGATGAACGAAGCAGTGAACGGATGCCAATGCTCGGAGAAGCCGAGAATCTGGCCTGTCAAAATATATGGTGGGCCCTGATACGTCTTATTGCCGACGAGAGAGCGCCCAGTCATGGATGTCGTTACTACAAAATAGGCGCGTTGTGAGTCGCTCAAGAAAAAAGGATTCGCCGAATACGAGGGGGGAAGAGTGGACAAAAGGCCGAACAAGAGATCCTGGGGAAAAGTGAGCTGATACTGGCGGGGGTCGGTGATAAATGGAGGCACCCGGGGCTGGCCAAACGAGAGGGGCCCGGACCCCTGGATCCACATGTAACTGAACTGTGCGCCTGGTACGGGGCATTGAATGGCGGTGTTCGTGAAGAGGGAAGTCGATGACGAGTTCGCCTGGGGAGTAAACGAGACGATAAAGTCCCCGAGCCCTGGTTGAATGTCTTGTGACAGAGATGCGGAAGAAAAAAAGTAGAGTGCAGTGTTTTCCCTTTGGCTTTGCACGGTCACCTGCATATGGACGGTGGCGGCTGCAACAGGTGCGGTGCCCGAGACTTGCAAGATCTGATTGACTGCCTGATAGGTATCACCTCCACTGGTCGGGAGGCTCTGGCAGGTGACCGTCATCTGATTGCTGTACACGCCGCCGGCGATGATTCCTCCACTGCTGGTAAAGAATTGCATGGTGATAACCGCCGTTAAGACGTAGGGCACCCGTCCCGGATTATTACTGTCAGGATATGGATACGTAAAGCGGATCTTGTCGACGAAAATGGAAGCGGTCCACGTCTGTCCAGCTGCAGCAGGAATCGATTCGCTGGTGATATTGGGAGAATTCCTCACCAGGCTGTCAGAAGAAATGGATGCTTTTCCCGGTTCGTTGGTAAAGGAGACGGTAAATGGAGCGCCATTCCATGTCCAGGGCGGTGCGCTGGTGCTTGCGTCGGCGACAAAGGTCGGGTTCTGCAGCTCGTTTTGCCCGGTTTGCTCGACGTCCATGACCCCAACCAGCAGGACCCCACCCGGTTCAAGTGGGATGGCATAAAAGATGAACTGGCTGTAATCGATGACCAGATTGCCGCTGAAGGGATTGAATGGGATGGGGGCGAGCGAGTACGGGGAGGACTGTGTGGCGGTCCATGACCCCTGGCGATATTCGCTCCAGGAGAGCCCGATCTGCAGATCGTTGGCGCTTGGATTCGGCGCTGCTGCGCCGCTGGCGGTTGTGCTTTGAGCGCTGGCAACTGAGGTCTGGCTGAAGGTGGGCCAGAACAGATAGAGACGCCCGGCCCAGATCACCGGTATCAGATGGTTGCCCGGAATTTGAGGATTGACGCGCTCCCAGGGTGTCCAGGTGCCGACAGTGAGCCCTTCGTTCTGATAATTCAGGGTCAGGGTCAACCTGCGGTAATAATATTGTGGCTGAGGATTGGTGGCGCTGCCGGAACTTTGCGTTTGCGTGCTGGTTGTGCGGCCGAAAACATGCAGGGTGCTGATGGCGCTGCTGTCCTGGTTGTCGGCGCCGGTCACAGCGCCTACGGCTGTTTTGACGGGAGTATGATTCTCCCAGAACGTACCGCAAATCTGGAGCTGTGAGACATCATTGAGCGCGTAGAGGTAATCCTGATAGGCCTGCGTGACGTTCTCGTCGGTGATGGGATTCTGCAGCAGCGAGTCCATGAGGTCCCGAAAAGGTGGAGTCATGCCATCGCGCAGGGTTGGCACAAGGTAGTTTTCCGGATAGAGGAATACCTCGCGATTGGCTTCCCACAGGCGATAATTGTGCATCCATGCCCAGACGGTGGAATCGATCCAGGAGGGCTCGACCCCAGCCTGGTTTCCGTTGGCGTCCAGTTGACTTTCGAGACCGAGAAGGCAGCGCTGGACGAATTGCTGGATGGCCGCGTTTGCCTGGACAATGCGTGAGGTCTCCATGCAGGTGCCCATTTGCACATCGATCAGGAAGAATTCATAGAGCTGATCCGCGGTCGTGATCGGGTCGCCATCGATCGTCATGCCTAACCCGGCGGCCTGCGACAGAATGCAGGCAATCAGGGCGTCGCGTGAGCTTGAACGCAGTTTGTCATTCAGGGATTTGCCAACCTGAAGCCAGGTCGTTTCGTCATATTTCGCCTTGACGGTCGCCTGGATGTTCTGGGCCTGTGTGGCGTCGGGTTCGAGATTGGCCCACAAGAAAAGCTGCTGCGATGAGAC
>DASVMX010000175.1:0-2210 GCA_036384215.1 Ktedonobacteraceae bacterium
TCCACCGTCCCAAATTCGCCCGGTGCCAGGTCTTTCAGGTTTTTAAATGACCATGCCCTGCTTGTCCAATTGGCCGCGCAGAAGGGCGATTTCGCCGTAGTGGGTAAAGATGTGGGTGATGCAGACCTGGCCAATGGCCAGGATGGCAGGCATTTCGCCCAGTGGTTTGACCTTGAGTATGCGTGCCGAAAGCTCCGCGCCGCCATCGGTAATTCCGGCCAGGTAGGTTTCGTACTCGCGCCAGACCTCTTCGACGTAGACTATGAAGAGTTCGGGGTCATTCACGCGAAAAGAGCGCGAGTCGTCGGTGTTCATACCCGTGCCCTGCGCGCGCGCGGGCATATGCAGGCGCTCGGCCCAGTTTCCCTCGTTCCAGATGGGCGCGCGTCCCTGTAAAATAAAACGCAGAATATTATCCTCTGTACGTACCGCGTGCCAGAAAAGAAACGCAATATTGTTGCCGGTGCCAGTCGGCAGCGCGTTCCACTCCTCTGTGGTTAAATCGCTGACCGCCTCGCGCATCCACTGGTGCAAGCGCTTCTGCTCGTGGCGAAAGAACTGGATGATGTCCATGATCTTCTCCTTCTTTGGATACTATATAGCATGGTCTCTGGCTATCCTACCACATAGATCATTGTGCACGTTTGCCTTGTAGTGCGAAGACGCCGCTACGCGGCTTACTCAGGAAGAGAAGAAGGTTCGACGGGCCGCGCAGCGGCGTCTTCGCACTACAAGGAGGTGGGCACACGAAAAAGATGTTGAGGGTAGCAAACTGTAACCCTGGAATGAAGTGATTCGTAGAATTGAGGATGTTTATGCGAAGTATTCTGTTTGCTTTGATAGAAATCGCATACAAGTCACGAGCGCAGCTCTTTTGTAGAAAACAGGTATGATAGATAAGCATTTCCGTGGAAGGATTATCCATTATGGAGAGCAACATTGACGCCGTAGGACTGCCTTTGCCTGCTGTCAGAGCAGGGGCGCGGGCCACGAGCGGTTTGCGTTTTGATTGGATTATGGTCGTGGCTGCCGTCTGGTGGCTGGGGGGACTGTTTATAGATGGGTGGGCGCACAGCAATATTCCGCAATTGGAGACGTTTTTTACGCCCTGGCACGCCGTTTTTTATTCTGGCTACCTGGCGGTGGCTCTGATTTTGCTGGTTCAGGTGCTCCTGAATCTGCGTGACCAGACCACGAGTGAGAAAGGTGTAGTGCCCTCGTGGGGAACGGTGGTCCGGGAGAGCTTGCCCGGCAGGCGCTGGCTTCAGGCTATCCCGCGCGGCTATGAATTGACTGCGCTGGGCCTGGTGATCTTCTTCTTCTGCGGGCTGGGTGATATGACCTGGCATATTCTGCTGGGGATCGAGAAAAGCACCGAGGCGCTGCTGAGCCCAACGCACCTTGGCCTTGGCCTGGGCCTTGGGATGGCCTTGAGTGGACCACTGCGCGCTGCCTGGAGGCGCTCTAAGGGCGCTCCATCCTGGAAACAGCTTGGCCCGGCCATCCTCTCGCTGACCTTCACCTTTTCCTTGTTGACCTTCTTTACCTCGTATGCTTCAGCGCTTGTCGGGCTCTGGCCCATTTATGATGACCCTTCCTCGGCGACGCGCGGCATCTCAAACATTCTTTTGACAACGGGTCTGACCATGGGTTTTGTGTTGCTGGCGGCGCGGCGCTGGAAGCTGCCCTTTGGTACCTTCACCTTCATGCTGGGGCTCAATGGGGCCCTGATGGCGGTCTTCCATCCACCAGCCCTGCTGGTTTCTTTCCCAACCGGCCTGCTGGGCGGGCTCGCGGCTGATCTGCTCTATCGTTTCTTGCAGCCCACCCTGAAGCAGCCCGCCAGCATGCGCCTCTTCGCCTTTCTGGTCCCACTGGTGATGTACATGGTATACTTTGTCGACCTGCTCATCGTCGGGCCACTCTTTTTCGGCAGCGGCATCGCCTGGACCACGCCTTTCTGGGCTGGCGCTCCCGTCATCGCTGGCATCGTTGGCTTCCTGCTCAGCTACGTCATGATCCCACCCGCTTCTCTTCCTGAAGAGAGAGACCAGGCATAATAAAGAGCAAGTCGATGGCAAGCACCGTCTGATGCGCGTCAATCGAAAAATGGCTGTGGGTGTTGGGCGAAAACAGACGGGAACCCATCCCAACGGAGGCGAGCTCCGTTGCTGCATTGCGGGCTCGGGAAAGAGGCAAGCTCTTTCTCG
>DASVMX010000176.1:0-1743 GCA_036384215.1 Ktedonobacteraceae bacterium
ACTGTTGTCGCTCAGGAAGTTGCACACCGTCAGGTTCTCCACCAAGATGCCATCGGTCTTCAAGACCTCGATGCCGTTGCGTCCGCTGGGGCCGAAGTCCTGCAGGGCAGGGTCAGAACTGCACGCCGCAGCACCGGGCAGCGTGCCATCCACAATCACGCGGTTGCGATCCATGCCTCGTAGGTGCAGATTGGGCGTTGTTACCAGCACGCCGGCGCTACTGGCGCCCTGCTCGTGGTAGTCGCCTGGACCAATGAGAATCCAGTCGCCAGGCTGGGCGGCATTCACCGCCGCCTGAATCGTTTGGAATTGTCCCGAAATACCATAATAACTACCCACGCGCAGCACACGCGGGCCAGCCGCATGCAGGGGGACGGCACAAAGCGTCGCGAGCAGCAGGCCTAACCCAAGCGCGAGCAATACCCGGTGTCTCATAGGCCACCTCCCTCTTGCCCTCGCAGAGGAGACGTCACGCCCCAGGGCTCGACGAACAACTGCCTTGTTCGCTTCAGTTGACATAGAACTCTTCCTTTCTTTGATCCTGTGCTCATGCGCTTCTCTTTCCAAGGCTTGCTGGATCAGGCAAAATGGTGAGGAGAAGCGATCAACATCATTCCGGTCTGCGAGGGATGCGTCCCAGCGATGCTGGCGAGTAACAGGAGAACACCCAGCAGAAGGACAACACACAGGAGCGCTCCAAGGATGCTTACTACGACGGCATGCCGGATCACGATTCGCTTCATCTTGTTTTCCTCATGCTTCTTTCTCACGTCTTATTGAGAAGTTGGTGTCCCGCCTAACGGATTCGACGATGGGAGGATCGGTGTCCCGCCGGGATTCTGCGTCGGTAGAGGGTTACAACAACCACCACCCGGTGGTATATCCGGTGATGGATAGTCATCACAGGCAGCAAGCCCGACAAGGAGGCACATGAGCAATAGCATGAGAAAGATGAACCTCCCAGGATGCTGCCGCAACCACGTTCTTCTGAGCGTGACGATGAGCGCAGTGATGACGGACACCGAACCGAGTGCGACAAACAGAGCAGCCATAGTCTTTGACCCCGATTTCTTTTGCATAGACGCCTGAGAAGAAAGCCGAGCATGCTTGCACAGATTTTCTGTTCGCCGGGCTCGTGTTCGGATGGTGTCTGCCTGAGCACATCCCTCCTGCTCTGACGCTCTCTCATACATGTGTTGGATACGAAGATGCCATCTTTGTGTGACTGGTGCTGTTCCTCACGGGTATGACCTAAGGGTGCAGTTCGCCCCGCTGTACCTTTGCCAGCAGGGTCATCCAGGCGAGGATTTGTGGCAGTGAGGCGGGCAAAGCGAGGGTGTAGGGGAGATCGTGATCCCCACCTGTCCCAAACTCTTGTGCGAGACGCTTCCTCTCCAGGGAACTCATGCGCCACTCATCCAGGGCGCGGGCGGCTCCACCACTCTCGTCCAACCGAGTCCTGGTGGAGACGGCGATGGAGGTCGTTGCCTTGTGCTCCCGAGCACCCCCGGCTTCGATCATTTCTGGTGAGTGGAGCAGGTGCTGCTGGAGAAAGCGGGCGACCATGACCGAAGCAGAGCCGCCTGCGCTGTTCTCCTGCCTCAGTTGCTCCTGCAGGCCTTCAGACGCGTGGGAAGAAAACACCCGCAGGCGCTCCTGCGGGAAAGCGCGATAGAGCCGAAGTACCTGAAACAGGCTCTCGAGTGAACTCAGCACCGTGGATTTCCACTGCCAGGGGGCTGG
>DASVMX010000177.1:0-7813 GCA_036384215.1 Ktedonobacteraceae bacterium
GTCAGAGCGGAGCCTCCAATACCATTCAAAGAGGAGCAATAGGAGCAAGCCGATGCTTGCCATCGGCTTGCTCCCCTCGGCTTACTCCCCAGCCAGATGGGTATTTGAAAGGGATTGGAGCGGAGCCTCTGACGCTGCCGCGTCTGGTGTGCCCCACGCGTCCGGTGTGCATTATTGAATAAACAGAATCAGGAAGAAGAGACGATATGGCGCGCTCGCGAATATTTGTGTGTGCTGGTTTGCTGCTTGGGTTGTGGGTGCTGACAATTGGCTGGTGGCCTGTACGGGGGACGCGGGCGGCTGTGGCGGCGGTTGGCGCGTTGCCGTATAGCGCGTACGCGGATGGGCCGTATAGTGTGCGCGGCAATGTGATTGTGGGTGCGCGCAACCGGCCCTATTATTTTCATGGCGTGGCGCGCGATGGCCTGGAGTTCGCGTGCAGGGGCGATGGCTATTTGAACGCGCAAAATCTGGCGTTGCTGGGGCCGCGGGTAGCGGGTGTGCAGGGGACGTTCTGGTATGGCAATACGGTGCGCCTGCCGCTTTCGGAGGCATTCTGGTTGCACGGACAGGTTCAGCAGCATTGTAGCGCGGCTTCGTACCAGCAGCTTGTGCGCGCGACCGTGGACGAGTTGACGCTGCTGCGTTTGAATGTGATTGTAGATCTCCAGTGGACGGACGCGGGCGGGCAGAGTACGGGCGGCTCCTGGCAGATGCCGGACGCCGATAGCCTGGTCTTCTGGCAGCAGATGGCGCATCTTTACGCGTCCTATCCCAATGTGCTGTTTGAGCTGTATAACGAGCCGCACCCGTATGCCTCGACGGGCGATCCGTGGGGCTGCTGGCGCGCTGGCTGCCAGGTGCTCAACGACGCTTCCAACGACTTTTATTGCGGCTGCAAACTGTCGCTCAACTACCGCGCGGTGGGTATGCAGGAACTGGTGGACGCGATTCGCCAGGCTGGCGCGAATAATCTGCTGCTGATCGGCGGCTTGAACTGGGGCTTTGACCTGAGCCGCCTGCCCACCTACGCGCTGAACGGCGGCAACCTGGTCTACGATATTCATCCCTATCCTTACAATGGCAAGCTGGCGGTCAGCGATTGGGATCTCAATTTTGGCGCGTTGAGCGCGACTTACGCGCTGATCTCCGCCGAAAGCGGGGAGTACGATTGTAAAGCTGGCTTTATGCAGCCGTTGATCGCGTATTTTGACGCGCACCATATAAGCTGGATTGGCTGGGCCTGGTACGCTGGTGGCTCGCCCTGCGCTTTTCCCCAGCTGGTCAGCGACTACGCGGGCACGCCTGAGCCAGCCCTGGGCACGTTTGTGTATCACGCGCTGCTGGCCTACGCGGGCGTTGTGCCGCCACGGCCAGTTTCCCAGCCACAGCCAGCGGGCAGCGGGCCAGTGAGCAAACGCTGGTATTTCCCCGGCGAACTGGTAGGGGATGGTTTTGAGCAGGTGCTGGTGCTGGATAATGCTTCGGTGCAGGATTGCGCGGTTCAGCTCGAATACGCGCTCCAGTCCGCGCCGGGCCAGCCGGTGCTGAAAACGATCACGCTCAAGCTCGCGGCCCTGGCGCGGGTAAATGTGCCGGTCAATCGCGACGTGGGCGTGGCGGCGGACGCGCCACACGTGCTGGTAGCCGAGGTTGTGAGCGTGGATAATCAAGCGGCCCCCAATTGTCCCGGCGTGGTGGCGGAACGCGCGGTCCATCTCACCAGCGCGGACTTCACTGGCGGCAGCGCCCTGCCAGGCCAGGCGCGGGCGAGCGCCAGCTTTTTCTTCGCCGATGTCCCGATGGCTCGTGACCACTCTGTCACTTCGGCGCTGGACGTACTGAATCCGGGCAGCGTGTCCGCGAAACTTACCCTCAGCTACTTTGCCGCGAGCCGGGTGCTGGCCACGCAGAATGTCACGCTGGGCGCGCTGGAAGATAGTCAGATCGCGCCGCCCGCGGGCCTGCCCGTACACGTGGCGGCGCTGCTCAGCGCGGATCAGCCGGTAGTGGCCGCGCGTTCGACGCTGTGGAAAAATGGCACGCTGGGCGATACAAACGCGCTCTCAGGTTTTACCACCGTGCCAGGGAGCGCGCAGAGCGCCAGCGACTGGCTGCTGTCCGCTGGCTCGGTAGGTGCGGGCTTTGAGGAAAATCTGCTGCTCGCCAATCCGGCGAGCAGCGGCAGCGCCGACCTCGCGATCACCCTGCAATTCTCAAACGGCAGCACAGGCCTCTTTCACGCCAGCCTCGCGGCCCGCGCTCAGTTTGTCTGGAACGTCAACGCCCACGCGGCCCAGGCAGGAAACGCGACCCCTGATCTCGCCGTGGAAGTTGTGAGCAGTGTCCCGCTGGTGGTCGAACGCGTCGTCTCCTTCCGCTACTCCATTGGCGGCGGCCAGGTCAGCGGCGTCACCGACGTGCCAGGTCAGCCGCGCGCCCAGGCTGCCCGCGTTTACACCTTCGCTGATGGTTATAGCGCGCCCGGCTTTGACGAGTGGCTGAGCCTGCAAAATATCACCAATGCTCGCGAGCTGATTACCGTCACCCTGGTGCTCGCGCCGCGGCCCGTCAGCTACCAGTTCTACCTGCCCGCCCACAACCGGGGAACCATCTGGCTCAGCCGCCTGCTGGCGGAGAGCACGCAAAGCACAGCAGGCCTCGCCTTTTCCCTGGTTGTGCAATCCGATAACGGCGCCTTTATGGCCGAGCGCTGCATGTACTGGAACATGGCCGGCAGCCAGGGCGGTTCGGATATCACAGGCTACGCGTGAATGGGATCACAACGGAGGCGAAGTTAGTGAATATCCTCGCTGATGCCCTGGAGTTCGTGCTTTGGATCGCGCATCATCAATTCAGGCACCACTTTGTAGGGGTCGAGGTTCTCGAAAAGGACCATGCTCAGGGCGCGCGTGATGGGCATATCGACGCCATACATGGAGGCAAGTTTGAGAGCGGCGCGGGTGGTAAAGACGCCTTCCGCGACCGAGTGGGTTGAGGCCAGGATCTCCTCCAGCTTTTCGCCCGCGGCCAGGCGGCGCCCCAACTGCTGGTTGCGGCTCAGTGGACTGGCGCAGGTGGCGATCAGGTCGCCGATTCCGGCCAGGCCGGAAAAGGTCAGCGGATTGGCTCCGCCCGCGATGCCCAGGCGTGAAATCTCAGCCAGGCCGCGTGTGATAAAAGCCGCCTTGGCGTTCTCGCCATAGCCCATGCCATCGCTAAAGCCCGCGCCGATGGCGATGATGTTTTTCAATGCACCGCCCAGTTCCACTCCGATCACATCATCCGAGTTATAGACGCGGAAGTGCGCGGCGGTCAGGACCGAGCGCGAGCGCAGCGCCACCTCCGAGGTATAGGCCGCGACAACCGCCGCGGTGGGTTTCTCACTGGCCACCTCGCGCGACAGATTCGGGCCGCTCAGGACCGCCAGGCGCGTGCGTGCGTCGGGCAATTCCTCGCAGATTACCTCGCTCATCCTCTTCAGCGTGCCCACCTCAATACCCTTGCTGGCGCAGACCAGCAGCGTTCGCGGCTCCAGCGCGGGGAGCAGCAGGCGCAGATTATCGCGTAGTTTCTGCGAAGGCGTCACCAGCACAAGCAGGTCTTGCCCGGAGGTAGCTTGCTCAATCTCAGCCGTCACTCGCAAAGTCTCAGGAAAGCGAAAACCCGGCAGAAACATCTGGTTCTCGCGCTGCTCCTGCATACTTCTGGCCCGGTCGGAATGATGCTCCCAGAGCGTTGTTTGAATGCCCTTGCCAGCCAGCAGACGCGCCAGCGTCGTGCCCCACGCGCCGCTGCCAATGACTCCTACAGAAACCATACGAACTCTTCTCCTTGCCGCTATGCAATCTCTCACATCCCAGCTTCCTTAGAAAGAGGGAAGTCGCTGCCATTGTAACACAGGCGCTCAGAGGAGAGAAGAAGGGTTTTTTGTCGAGCAGGCAGAACCAGTTACTGAGAAGAGCACCCTGCGTTTTGTTAGCAGGATGAATTTTAAAGAACGAGAGACACAGCAAAAACTGCGAGGCGGGTACTATACGCCGCTGCCAATCGCGGAATTATTGAGTCAGTGGGTGCTGGACCAGGGGGCGCGGACAATTCTGGAGCCGAGTTGCGGCGATGGCGTGTTTTTGCGCGCTCTACAGAGCCGGGCGCTGGCCAGCGGGCTCGCGCCTCGTCTTGTGCTTGACGCGGTTGAGATTAGCGCGGAAGAGGCGGCGAAAAGCGAGCAAGCAGGTGTTTTGCTGCGCGAAGCGGGCGCTGTCGCGCGCGTGGTTCGCCATGATATCTTTAGCTGGCTGGAAAACGGCGGAGGCGCCGGGCGCCAATGGGATGCTATTCTTGGCAATCCACCCTATATTCGCTACCAGTATTTTGAGAAGGAGCAGCGCGCCCTGGCCGAACAATGGTTTCAGCGCGCGGGAGTGCCTTTTTCCCGTCTCACCAACGCCTGGGCCGCGCTGGTTCTGGCCTGCATTATGCATCTTAAGCCAGGAGGCAGCCTGGCCCTGGTTCTGCCGGCTGAGCTATTGCACATTCAGCACGCCGGTGGTCTGCGCCAGTTTTTAGAGCGGGAAATGGAGACAATTACGCTGCTCAATCTACGCGCCATGGTCTTTCCCGGCGTGCTCCAGGGCGTGATTCTGCTGCTCGCGCGCAAGAAGACAGATGTCTGCCCAACGGACACGCCAGAGCAGCCTGCCAGGATGCGCCTGGTCGAGCTGGATAACCTTGCCAGCCTGGCGACTTTTTCCCTGGATCAACTGGAACACAGCGCTCTCCACGGCTTCAGCGAAACAGCAGGTAAGTGGATGCTGGGTTTGCTGTCAGAGGAAGAGACGCGGCTGCTGCACAGGCTGCGCGCTTATCCGGCGGTGCGGCCATTCGTGGAGATCGCCCGCGTCGATATTGGCATGGTAACGGGCGCCAACAGCTTTTTTGTGGTGGACCAGGAGACGCTGGAACGCTTTGAGCTTGCCTCGATTGCCTCTCCCATGCTGGCGAAAAGCGACCTGGTCAGAGGCATCACCTACACCCTGAACGACCACGAAGCCAACCGCCAGGCCGGCAAGGCGGTCTTCTTCCTGGCCTTTCCCGCCCGCACCCTGGCCGAACTGCCCGCGCCCATGGCGGACTACATCAGCAGCGGAGAAGCGCAGAAGCTCCAGGAGCGCTACAAATGCCGCATCCGCGCTCCCTGGTACGTCGTGCCCTACACCTGGACCGCTGAAATGGCCCTGCTCAAACGCTGCCATCACTTCCCTCGCCTGATTGTCAACGAATTGGGCGCGCGTTCAACTGACACCGCCTATCGTGTGCGCCTGCACCCGCACAACGCCACGCGGGCCAGAGACCTGGCCTTCTCCTTTCTCAATTCGCTGACCTTCCTCTGCGCCGAACTCGGCGGGCGCCACTACGGTGGAGGCGTCCTCGAACTCGTGCCCAGCGAAATCGAAAAGCTCCTCATCCCCCTGCGCCCTGTCGAAAACCAGCTCTTCGCCCGCGTCGACACCCTCATCCGCCAGCGCGTTCCTCTCACCGAACTGCTTACCTTCACCGATCCCCTCATCCTTGGCCACGACGGCCTTGGTCTCACCAACGCCGAAATCCAGATCATCCGCAACGCGCACCAGCGTTTGCTCAAAAGACGCCTGCGAACATAACAAACCTACAAAATATTAGCCGTTCAATTTGCCGGTGCGCACAATTCGCGGTTCGTGCCTGGCGGGACGTTTGTAGTTGGGATTTTTGCGGGCCAGGCGCAGGCGCTGGCGGCGCTCGCGGGCCTCGATGAATTCGCTGGAGAGGCGGCGGTAGAGCGTTTCCCACTCCTCCAGGATTTTGAGGCGGTCGTGGTCGGCGATGATGGCCAGGCTCTGCTGGCTCATTCTGCGGCGCAGTTCGGCGTCCTCCGCCAGACGGTCAAGGTAGCTGGCCATTTCGCTGCTGTTGCCTGGCTTGAAGAGGAAGCCGTTTCCCTCGTGGCGAACCAGCTCTGGCAGGGCGTACGAGTCAGCCGCGACTGTGGGCAGGCCGCAGGCCAGGGCGTTCATGGTGGTCAGACTCTGCAGATCGGCCTCGGAGGCAATGCCAAAGATGTCCGCCAGGCGATAGAGCGGCACGAGGTCCAGGTCGCTGACAAAGCCCAGGAAGCTGACGCGGTCGTGTAATTGCAGTTCATCGACTTTGGCGCGCAGCTCTTCTTCCGCCGGACCCGTGCTGCTAATCGCCAGGTGAGCGGGTACGCGCATCTTGCTGACGGCCTCGATGATCACATCGATGCGTTTCTCAGGACTGAGCCGGTTGACCGAGAGGATCAGCGGACGGTCAGCGGGCAGGTTCAGGCGCTGCCTGAGAGCCTCGTCGCGGGGTCCCGGCGAGAAATGCGCGAGGTCGATGCCATTGGAGATCGCCTTCGCGGGCGCGCGCAGGCCGTGTTCGTAGAGCAGGTTAAGCGCGGTATTCGTGGGCGAGGTGACATACTCGCAGCGGTTGCAGAAATGCACCAGGTACGAATAAGCGACGTTGCTAAAGGGTTTGCCAAAGACAGGGTCGGTCGAGAGCGTGCTGCCCCAGTTAATTGGCAGATAATGGTTGGTGGCTACGACCGGCTTGCGCAGGCCACCGGCCAGGATCTGCGCGACATTGCCCAGCACCACGGGCGAATGAATGTGGATCACATCGGGATCGGCCTTCTTCAGCAGCTTGCGCAGCGGCAGGAAAGGCAGAAACGCGATACGCAGATCCTCGTAGGTCGGCCATTCAAACGAAGAGAAGCGGTAGACGCGCACTTTTTGCTCGATGCGGTAGCTATCACGTGAGCCATAGCTTGGGGCAACCACCCAGACCAGGTGACCGCGTTCCGCGAGGTCCGCGGCCAGCTGGCGCGTCACGGTTGGCACCCCACCAACCATCGGGGGATACTGATCGGTAACAATAACGATGCGCATATCTATCGCTTCTCCAGTGTGTTGTTTAGTGTTGCTGTGACGCTTATTCCTTCTTCTCGCCTTCGCCCTCGGCGGCAGCCTCAACGGCCTCGGCAGCCTCAGCCTCGATCTTAGCAGCCTCAGCCTCCTCGACCTTCTCGACGCGTGGCGGTGTAACCTTCACCACAGCCTCTTCGGGGTCGGTTATCAGCGTGAAGTTTGGTGGTAGCGGCACGTCCTTCGCGTGAATAATATCATCTAGATGTTCTAACGAAGAAACATCGATTTCGATAGCATCGACTATCTCACCAGCCGCGCATTCCACTTCCAGCACGTCCGCGAGATGTAATAGCACGCCGCCTTCGATCTTCACACCAGGCGCGGTGCCCTCGAAGCGCAGGGGCACCTTCGCGCTAATGCGGTCGCGCAGGCTGACGCGCAGGAAATCGATGTGCAGAACACGGTTGGTGGTTGGATCGCGTTGCACGTGGCGCACCAGCGCCGTCTGCCCCCTTTTCGCCCCGGCCAGTTTCAGCGAGATCACGCCCGTCGCGTGGTGCTCCCGGCGCAGATGCTCAAAGTCCAGGATGGCCAGTTGCACCGCCTGGGGCTCCTCGCCATGGCCATAAATATTGGCCGGAATAATCCCCGCGCTGCGCAGCCTCTTTGTGGCCTTGCCAGTGACTTCGCGCGGGCTGACTGCTAACTCTACTTGTTTTGCCATAGAACAGTTCATCCTTTCAAAACACACGACAATAGATCCACTTCCTTCATTATCGCATATGTATCCAAATTATGAGGTAAACTGTATCATTCTGATCTTCAATAACAACAAAAAGCGGACAGGACGAGACGAGCGGCTGGCAAAATTTTCAATTTTGCCA
>DASVMX010000178.1:0-4204 GCA_036384215.1 Ktedonobacteraceae bacterium
CGCGACACTGAATCCAGGATTTCGCTGGACGTGCGCCGCGCGACGTACACATCTAGCTCGGCCACGCGCGCGTATACTCCGGCAGGCCTGCGGCACGAGGCGACCACGCAGCCCGTCGTAGAGGCTTTCCGCATCAAGTAAACAGACCGGGATCTGACCCCTGAGCCAGGTCCCGGTCTGTCTACTTGTTTACTTCTTCCCCGCGAATTTCTCCACAACCTCGTACATCACCCGCGCGCCCCATTGAAACGCCCGCACGCCAATGCGTTCGTCATGCCCGTGTACTCCACTCCAGCCCTCCGCATCGTTGTACAGTTCAGGTGAGAAGCCATAGACCTTGGTGCCAAGCCTGCTGACGTGCTTGGCATCGGTGCCGCCAGTCAACATACTGGGGATTACCGTGGCCTCGGGCGCGTGCTCGCGCAGCACATCTTTAATCACCTCGAAGAGCGGCGAGGCGGGATCAGCCTCCAGGGCAATCGAGGGATCGACAAATTCGATCTCGCAGTCCTCACCAAAGATGGCGCGCAGTTCGTGGAGATAGCCCTCTAAGGTCTGACCAGGCAGCACGCGACTGTCCAGGTAGGCGATGGCCTCGGATGGGATGACGTTGATCTGTGAGCCAGCCTGGAGCATGGTCGGCGCAATGGTGTTGCGCGCCATGGCGTGGAGAGTAGGCTTCAAATACTCGTCGATGGGCAGGTGGTCGATGGCCGCGCTGGCGGTTGCTTCGTCGTCCAGCACCGCGAGCAATTGCTCAGCCAGTTCAGGCGACTGCGCGCTGGCCAGACCTTCGAGATAGCCGCGCAGAGTTGCGGTAAAGTGGACCGGCGGCTGATTATTGCGTACCTTGCTCAAAAGCTCGGCCAGTTGCACAATTGCGTTATTTTCGTGGGGCACCGAGCCGTGACCGGGCTCGCCAGTGCCGCGAATTTTGAAGCGCGCCGAGCCTTTTTCCGCGGTCTCAACCGTATAGTAAATCTTGCCGTTAATCTCCAGGCCCTCGCCGCCACCTTCGTTCAGCGCGTATTCCGCCTGAATCAACTCGGGATAGTGCTCCACCACCCACTGAGCGCCCTCGTGCCCGCCGGTCTCCTCGTCCGCCTCGGCCATGTAGATCACATCCCGCTTCAACGGCACGCCCTGGCGCTTGAGCAGCAACATGGTCATCAGCTCCATGGCCACGGTGTTCTTCATATCCAGCGCGCCACGTCCATACAGGAAGCCATCCACGATCTCACCGCCAAAGGGGTCTTGACTCCACTTCTCCGGCTCGACCGCCACCACGTCGGTATGCCCCATCAGCAAAAGCGGTGGCTCTGAACCATCGCCCTTCAAGCGAGTAATCAGCGTCGCGCGCTCAGGAGTGGGACCAACGACCACGCACTCAAACCCCTCCGCCTCCAAAACGCCCCGTAAATACTCCGCGGCCCGCATCTCATTGCCGGGAGGATTGCGTGTATCCAGGCGCAGCAGGTTTTGCAAATGGGAAATTACTTCCTCGTCAACAGCATTCCAATCAATGGGAGGACGGGTGTTTGTTGTGGTCATGAAGGATTTTTGCCTTTCCAAAAAGAGTAATAGCTACTGTTTAGTACGGTATTATATCGATGGTCCTCACGTCAAGCGCCAAAAGAATCACAACGGAGGCAAGCTGCCGTGAAAATCGACGATTTTCACGGCAGCTCGCCTCCGTTGTAATCTCTACAGGTCGAGTGCTGCCAGGTTATACATGCCAAGGGTGAAGGAGACTTCGCCGCCATGGTGCAGGTCGTGTTCGATGACGTGCCAGATGATCCACTGGCGGGTGTGGCTGCGCCTCGGCCCAGGGATGACGTGATCAAGGTCGGCGGGAGTCCAGTGGGCAAGCGAGGTCTGGACCATCTGCCAGGTGATTTCGAGGCCGTGGACCAGTTCGGCGGCGCTTCTGGCGGGCGCACCTTCCGCGTCCCAGGTCTCAAAGGGCAGGACGACCGCGGCCTCGCCCATGCCCATACCAAGATGGAACCAGCCAACGCGCGTCCCGATGATATGCGCCACGTTTTCGCCAATGGTGCGCAGGTGGGGAGCAGGCCGCAGGGCGAGTTGTTCGGGCGAAAGCGGGGCAATGGCCGCGATCAGGAGCTTCTGATATTCCTCCCAGCCGCGATAAAAAGGGTGCAGGTTTGTCTGTTGCTCAGCCATATGATATCCTTTCGTGTCTGCTAACAATCTGACTGTTCCACAACAAAGTATCCTACGAAAAGAGGCTATTTTTCGTCCTTTTTGCGGCGGTTCCGAAGAAATGATCGAGTGAGTGAGCCAGCTCACAACGTTTCTATTATTTTTATCACGGTAATGGTCGTGGTTTTATACTATACTTCCTACAGAGAGAAGTAAGAATACTTCAAAAATTCAGCGATCAAAAAACATATATATCTGTAAGGAAGCGTAGCATTATGCAATATTCTGACCCCAATGCCAACCCGTATGGCTCTGGCTCACCCTACGATTCCCCTTATGGCACCCCGTACGGCGGCAATGCTGGTATGCCGTATATGGGGGGACAGGTTCGCAGGCGCGGGAGACGCTGGGGATGTCTGGGTCTGGGCTGCCTGCTCCCGCTTGTGATTGCCCTGGTCATTTTCGCGGCGTTCGGCTTTAACTTTCACTGGTCGTTCCACACTGGACCGACCGTGATCCAGGTTGCTCCCAATCCAACACTGGTGGTTGAAAGCGTCTCCAATCCTCACACGCAGATCCACATTCACGCGGGCACAAACAATGGACAGATCACGATTCAACCCCCAGGCCAGTTTGACCTGGGTGGACAGGAGATCTACCAGGAGACAAAGGATCATCAGACCGTGATCTACGACCTGGATCTGAACGTGACAGGCACATTTGACATCAGTGTGCCCGCGCACACCAATCTGAAAGTCAATGCTGGCCAGGCAGTCACTATAGTCGAGGGTATCACTGGCCAGATGCACCTGGAAACCCTGAGCGGCACCCTGATTGTCAAAAATGACACGATTACAGGCCCATCGCTGCTGCGCAGTAATAGCGCCGAGATCCAGGCCACTGGAGACCACCTGAGCGGTTCGGTCACGGTAGATAACAACGAGGCAGGTATTACGTTCCAGGGCACGCTTGATCCCGCTGGCAACTACCATTTTAGCGACAATGGGGGCGCGCTCGCACTCACCCTGCCACAAAATAGCGCGCTCCAGATCAACGCCTCCACGCTCAGCGGCTCAATCAATAGCAACATTCCAGGCGTCAAGGCGCAAACGGCGACAAGCGGTTTCACACTCCAGGCCAGCGTGGGAGGCACTCCGCGCGCGCAACTCACATTGTACAGCAACGGGGGCACTATCACCGTCAATGAGCAAGGGGGGCTGAGCTAATGATGTACCAGTTTCGAGAAAGACCGCTCAGAAGAAGATCCGCGCTGGGCGGCTGCCTGGTGGTATTCGTAGTGTTTGCGGTAATCGCTGGCATACTGGGATTTATCCTGTTCCGCGGGCGCGGTGTGACGACGCTCTCGGTAGGAGCGCACCCGACGATTATTGGTGACAGTTGCAGCGACGGCACGGTCTTCATCCAGGCCGGCGCGGAAAAACAGGTGGCCATCGAGGGTGACGGCACGTCTGATTACACGCAGGATAACGCCAGCAACACTATCGAATTTACGCACTGCAACAACGGACTGACGCTGACGGTTCCACCGGAAACCAATCTCCAGATTGACACAAGCGAAGAGATTACTGTCCTGGGGATCAGCGGCACCATCAAGCTCAGCACCAATGGCAGCCGCGTAACACTGGAACAGGTAACACTGGAAGGCGCGTCCAGGATCGATGACAATGGTGGCGCGATTGTCTTCTCCGGCAATATCGCCCAGGGCAGTTCACCGACTCTCAGCAACAACGGCGGCTCCATCGACGTCACGCTGCCCGCCAGCGCCTCATTTCACCTGGCATTCACCGGCATCCTGGGTCCCATCGCCTCCAACGTGCCCGGTGTGCAAACCAGCTCGGAGAACGCGACCGAACTCAAAACCGATGTTGGCAGCAATCCCGGCGCCACGAAATTGACGCTCGATCTGAACGATACCTCCGTTGTGTTTAATCAGACAGCATAGGTATCAGTCATCCCAAACTTTGCAAAAGTTTGTCAAAGCGCCCCACCCCCTTTTTTCTCAAGGGGTTTTGTGAGCGGG
>DASVMX010000179.1:0-5019 GCA_036384215.1 Ktedonobacteraceae bacterium
CGTCACCTCACCTTCACACCTCTCGTGGCTGCGCCGCAGGCGCAAAGCCACAACTTTTGAGAAACCCTGTTCTCAAGGTTCCACCAGGCATCGGCTTGCTTCCCGGCCCACGATGCCTGGTGGAACCTTTTCTCAAAAACCCGCCTGGCGCAGATCGTTGAGGTCTTTCTCCAGCCGCGCACTATGAGCTTTCCACTGCTCAGCCTCGGCCTGGTAATGGTCTCTGTCCTGAAGGCTGCTGGAAAGGGATGCTTCGGCCTGCTGCCTGGCTCGGATCAGTTCGGAGATGGTGGTCTGGAACTCTTTGTGTTTTTCTTCGTGACCGCGATGCTGCTCCTCGTGCTCTTTACGCTGGCTCTCTATGTCGTGTTCGAGGTCGATGTTCTGTCTCTTTAAGAGCAGCATTTCCTGGGTGTAGGTCGCGATCTCCTGGTTATGTTCTTTACGTGTCTCATCCAGCTCCTGCTGTAAACGCGCAATCTCTGGACTGTAACGCCAGCCGAGGAGGGTGTCGATGAGTTCGCGGTGCGCGCTGCCGGGTTTGCTGAGCGCGCGCATGTCCTGGAGTTCGGCGATGCCCCAGCGCCCGGCGACGAGCAGACCGCCCAGGGCGCGCAGAGCGATGGTGAGCCGGACTGGCTGCAAGAGGGGCGCGGTGCGGCGGATGGAGTGCGCGGCCCAGAGACCGTGTTCGCTGAGGTTCAGTGCCAGGTCTTCGATCTCTTGATCGCGCAAGCGCATGGCGAGTATGCCCGCGGCCTCGGCCTGGAGCTGAGCGGGCGCATTACTATCCCGGAGGATGGCGCGTATGTCGGCTTCAACCTCTGGGCCGAGCAGGAGGAAGGCCTGGACGAGGTGCTCGTGGCGCTGAGGATTGCCGTAAAGCGAGTCTACCAGGGGCTGCGTGACAACTGAACCACCAAGCAGGAGCAGGAGGGCAAGGATGCGCGGGCTGGCCTGCTCGTCGCTGGAAGTCTGCACATGCTCCAGCAGCGCGGGCAGCATCTCTCCGGCTCGTCCTGGCTGGAACGCTTCATCGTGGATGCGCTCTAAGAGCAGCGCCAGGGCCATCGAAATATCTTCCTGGCGCGCACTGGTCAGGAGTGCGACCAATTCGTCTTTAATGACCACGGTGGGCATAGCGCGAAAGACTTCGCGCGCGGCTTCGCGCCGGGCGGGACGGCTGGCATCGCTGTGCGCGGCCCAGAGGAAGGGGAAGGCCGGCGTGCCAATCTTACCCAGGACCTGGCGCGCCAGGTGGGCAACCTGGGCGTCATCATCTGTGATTAAAGCGCCCGCGCCATCCACGGCCAGGCTGCTCAGGTCAACCAGGGTGGCAGCGGCCCCTGTGCGGCGTTCGGGCACGCGCAGAGCCTGGAGCAGTTCGTCGAGCACTCTTACGCTCCATGAGGTCTCGCGCCGCGCCAGGCGCACGAGGGTGGCGGAAATTTCGGGTACAAGATGCGCGTCCTCCAGGCCGGCCAGCAGCGCGGGCAGGCTGAGTTCAGCCAGTTCTTCGGTCAGGGTTCGCACCAGAACGGTACGCGCGCCCGCAGGTAACGGCTGGCCAAAGAGCTGCACGACATCCACAATCAGCTCGTTCTGCCGCTGAACAATGGTGGTGAGCAGCGCGGTAGCCCGCGCCTGCACCTGGGGAGCGTCCAGCGCGGGCACCAGCGCGGGCAGAGCTGGCTTGCCGGCCTTGAGAAGAATCTCCTCTGCTGCCTCATTACGCGCCGGGTCGTCCAGCAGACCAACCAGGGGCGCGACGGCGTCCTGCGCGTGCCTGAGCACAAACGAGGTGAGAACTTCGCGCTTCTCCTCTTCGGGATGGTCCAGAACTTCGAGCAGCGCGGGTACGGCGTGACGCCCCTCGACACGCCCCATCATCTGGCGCACCCAGGCGCGAGTGCCTGGCCTGGGATGAAAGAGGTGGCCAGCCAGCACCTGGGCGGCGTCGATGCCCCGGATGAGGAAGATCTCCTCGATATAGCCCACCTGATCGGCGCTGCCTTCGTCGACCGCGCGCACGAGCAGTTGGCCGGGAAATGGCTGCATGCCCAGCAGGACGCGTTGCAGGCGCGCAACCAGGGGCGTTTTTTCGGAGGCATCCAGGCCAAGCAGCAATTCGTCACAGGCCGCTTCGCCCAGGTTGCTCAGGGCGTTGATCGCTCCTTCATAGAGCAGGGGATTGGTGCTGGAAAGCATACCCATCAGCGGGCGTACCGCGCGCTCGTCGCCGAGCTGGCCCAGCGCCTGGATGATCGCCAGTTCCAGCGAGACATCGCCCTGCGCGCTCTTCAGGAGGTTTACCAGGGCAGGTACAACGCGTTGATCGCCAGCTCGTTCCAGTACACTGACCAGCAAAAGTGTGCGTCCCGCGACCAGGGGCATCAGAGCGCGGCTGGCCGCGTCGACAGCGGCCAGGCCCATATCGCCCAGGATCTGCTCGGCGCGGGCCGCGACCAGTTCGTCGCGATGGTGCAATATGACGTTGATCAGGCCAGGGATGCTCTCTGGCGCGCAGGCTATCAGCGTCGTGGCCAGGGCCCGCTGCACCGCGGGCGAGTGGTCCGCGAGCAAACGCAGGAGCGTGTCAAGCGCGCGCCTGTCCTGGAGCGAGGCCAGGACTTCGAGGATACGCACACGCTCGGCCTCGGAGGACTGCTCCTCCAGTTGGGCCAGCAGACTGGGTGTCGCGGCCTGGCCAACATCTTTGAGCGCGCTTGTCGTCTGGCGCGCCACTGTATCGTCCCGCGTGCTCAGACTCTGCACCAGCACGCGCACCGCGATCTTGCCGCTATTGCTCTCCTCGGCCAGTCTCCCCTGGCTCACCAGCAATTCACGCGCCTGCTCCCGGTCGGCGGGATTGGCCTGCACATTCATCAGGTCCATCAGCACCGCGTTGATCTGCTCAAACTGCTCTGGCCGCAACTGGCGCGCGGGATCAATCTCGTTGAGGAAGCGCTCCAGAATGGGGAAAATCAGCGAGGCCGGCGCTTGTTTTGTCCCACCGCTGCTGCTCGCCTTTAATTCCTGGAGCAGACGCGCCAGCGTCAGGTCCGCGCTCAGGCGCAGCAGCGCGTTCGAGGCCCGCTGAACAATAAAAGTCTCCGGGGCGCGCAGGCAGCCCATCAGCGGCTCGACCGCTTCCGCTGTGCGCGTGCCGCCGAGCACATTGATCGCCGCTGTGCGCAGACGACCACTCGCGCCAGAGCGGACGCTGCACAGCCAGGCCGCGCGAGGCACCACAGCCGCGCCCAGACCGCCCAGCGCGCGCGCCAGGCGCTTGACCTGTTGCTCGTGCTGCGGATCGTCAATAATGGCCTCCAGGCGCTGAAAAAAGAGTTCGCATGTGGTCAGCGGGTCCAGGAGCCGGATAAACAGCTCGCTCTCATCGACCAGCAGGAGCGGAAAAAGCGCCTGGTAGAGTTCGGGGGTGCCCTGGATGGCGCAGTCCTGGAAAAGCTCGGCCAGTTCGATCAGTTCGCGTTTGTCACCCATGATTTCCCGCAGCGCAAGGTCCAGCGCGGGCGGCACCTGGAGCGGCTGCTGGAGGTCCACGCCGGGCGGCGTCTGAGCGACTCCCAGGCAGATCAGGCTGATGACCAGTGCTCGCACGCGCTGATTGGTGTGGGCGCGAGCGTAGGCCGCCAGCGCCCCCGCTGTCTCCAGCGGCGCTGCCAGCAGACCAGCCCACAGGGCCAGCGGCTCGCTCCACAGAACCAGGTCATCGGGCAGGGTCTCGATCTCCTCCACGCGCAGACTGTCAGCACCAAGAAAACCCGCCAGGTATTCGGCCAGCAAGGCTGAGACGACAAAGGTGTGGCAAAAACTCAAGACGCCCCGCCGGTCGATCTCGATCAGACCAGCTCGATACACGCGCTGGAAGATCGCGACCGCCTGATCTCTGGGCAGCACCTCCGCGAGCGAGGAGATCGCGCCTTCGGCGAAGGGAAAGTAGACCTGCTGTTCGCGCGCCCAATCCACCAGCGCCTGCTGGAATGAGCGTTCGTGACTGGCGAGGTCCGCGGGCAGATCCAGCGCCCGCACGCTCTCCATGGGCAGACTCAGCAGATCACTATCACCTTTCCCGCGGGCTACGCAGGCCAGTTCACGCAGAAAAAGCAGATCGTCGGAAGCCGTAATCTCGGCAGTGCTGCTCTGCCCGCTGGCATCCAGGCGCTTGAGCAAAAAGGCCCGCAACAAGCGACCGCGCGTGTCCAGTTGCCTGATCTCGTTGAGCGAAAACTTGTCCAGGCAGAGCAGCAACGAGAAGAGATAGAGCGGCGTGGTGCAGATCAGGCCCAGGCGCGTGTGCTCCAGCGCGCTCATCACCTGACCCGCGGTAGGCAGGTGGGAACGATAGCTGGCATCCAGTTCGGTGATAAAGCGCTCAACCATCGCGCGCACGTGGGTAGACGCGAGCGGAGCCAGCGTCGCGCGGGGCACCAGGTTCTGTCCCACCGTCTGCGCCAGCTCCTCCGAGCGCTCGTAAAGCTCCGGCGTGCAGGTCAGCAGGATACTGTTCCGCCCCTGACGCAAATGGTGAATCAGCTCGCGTTCGAGTTCCGGGCGATACATCCCTGGCACCTCGTCCAGGCCATCGCACAGGAAGAGCAGGCGTCCCTGACGATACAGCCGCCCGAGATAGGGGCGAAGATGGGCCAGGCCAGGCTGCGCGCAGGCTTCCACAAAGGCCAGCAGCGAAAGCTCGGCGTCGTCGGGCAGATCAGATGCCTGGAGCAGCAGCGCGTAATAATTGAGCGGCAAATAGACAGGGATGCACGCCCGGCTGAACGCGAGCTGGCGGCGGCGCAGAACCAGCGACGAAAGATATTCATGTACAAACAACGTCTTACCCGCCCCTGGAGCGCCCAGCAGCAGCAGATGAGAGACAGGCGGGGTCTGCAAAGTCTCAATCAGCTCAAGCGGCGTCAGCGCACGCTCCTGGCGCGGCCTGGTCGGGTCTGGATCATCTGCAGCGTAGGTAATAGGAGTGTCGTATGGATAAGACCA
>DASVMX010000180.1:0-3380 GCA_036384215.1 Ktedonobacteraceae bacterium
CCTGCTGTACAGCAGGCCAGATCCATTGGATTGAGGCGCAGCCGTCAGAGCGGAGCCTCTGACGAAATTCCATCTTCCGTTTTGGCGAACGCTAGACCGCGTTCTTTGTGCCAAAACGGAAAGGAGGGGTCGCCCATGCACACTGGAGGCGTGCCTCCGGTGTGCATGACGCATTCGGTGTGAAGCCGCCTCCATCACACCTCGTGGTATTCGCCCTCGATGGTTTCGCTGTCATCGCCGGAGCTTTTGCCGGTGCCGGTGGCGGCTGTTTCTCCGCCAGGGGTGGCTCCGGGTTGAGCGTAGGCTTCCTGGCCGATGCGCTGGGTGGCGTTGGCCAGTTCTTCAGCGGCGCTGTGGATACGCGGCATGTCGCTGCCGGACAGGGCTTCGCGCAGGGTTTTGAGCCGCTCTTCAACGTCGCTGCGCACGTTGGCCGGGATGTTGTCGCCCAGGTCGCGCAGGGTGTGCTCTGTCTGATAGGCCAGGCTGTCGGCGCGGTTGCGCTCCTCGATCTCCTCGCGGCGCCGCTGGTCCTCGCGCGCGTGCTGCTCGGCCTCGCGCACCATCGTATCCACTTCATCCTGGGAGAGACCGCTGGAGGCGGTGATGGTGACTTTTTGCTCGCGGCCTGTGGCCTTATCGCGGGCAGTCACGTGCAGGATCCCGTTGGCGTCGATGTCGAAGATGACCTCGACCTGCGGCACACCGCGCGGCGCGGGGGCGATGCCTTCGAGCTTGAAGCGGCCCAGGGTCTTATTGTCACCGGCCATCTCGCGTTCGCCCTGCAGGACGTGGATCTCTACCGCGGGCTGGTTATCTTCCGCGGTACTGAAAACTTCGCTCTTGCGCGTGGGCACGGTGGTATTGCGCTCAATCAGTTTGGTCATCACGCCGCCCAGCGTTTCTACGCCCAGCGAGAGCGGAGTCACGTCGAGCAGGAGCACATTTTTAACCTCGCCCTGGAGAACGCCCGCCTGGATGGCCGCGCCAATGGCGACGACTTCGTCCGGGTTGACGCCCTTGTGCGGCTCTTTGCCAAAGATCTTGCGTACCATCTCAACCACGGCGGGCATGCGCGTCTGACCGCCGACCAGGATGACCTCGTTGACCTCGCTGGCTTTGACGCCGGCGTCTTCCAGGGCTTTCATCACGGGGCCTCGTGTGCGTTCGATCAGGTCTCCTGCCAGCTGTTCGAGCCTGGCGCGCGTCAGCGTGATCACCAGATGTTTGGGACCGCTGGCGTCCGCGGTGATAAAGGGCAGGTTGATCTCCGTCTGCGTGGTGGAGGAGAGTTCGATCTTGGCCTTCTCCGCGGCCTCTTTCAGACGCTGCAGGGCCATGCGGTCGTTGCGCAAGTCGATGCCCTGCTCCTTGCGGAACTCGTCGGCCAGCCAATCGACGATGCGCTGATCGAAGTCATCGCCGCCCAGGTGGGTATCGCCGTTGGTGGCTTTCACCTCGAAAACCCCTTCACCCAATTGCAGGATCGAGATGTCGAAGGTACCGCCGCCCAGGTCGTAGACCGCGATGATCTGGTCGCCTTTCTTATCCAATCCATAGGCCAGCGCGGCCGCGGTCGGCTCGTTGATGATGCGCAGGACTTCCAGGCCCGCGATGATGCCCGCGTCTTTGGTGGCCTGGCGCTGGGCATCGTTAAAATAGGCCGGGACCGTAATCACCGCCTGCGTAATCTTCTCGCCCAGTCTGTCCTCCGCGTCAACGCGCAGCTTCTGGAGAATCATCGCCGAGATTTCCTGCGGGCTGTATTCGCGACCGCCCATCACCACGCGCACGTCGCCATTGGCAGCCCTGGTGATTTTGTAGGGCACCAGTTTTATCGTGCGCTGTACTTCAGGATCGTCGAATTTGCGACCCATCAGGCGCTTAATCGAAAAGATCGTATTTTCGGGATTGGTCACGGCCTGGCGTTTCGCCACCTGGCCGACCAGGCGCTCGCCATTCTTCGTGACAGCTACGACTGAAGGGGTAAGGCGCGCTCCCTCGCTATTCTCCAGGATAGTCGGCTCACCCGCTTCCATCACTGCCGCGGCCGAGTTCGTCGTTCCCAGATCAACGCCTATAATTTTGGCCATTCTTCCTTCCTTCTTTCCTTTGAGTGAGCATAATCTCTACAGAACAATAGCCCGTCAGCTTGTCCACATCTATTGTCCAGTTGATGCGCCGCTAACGGGTGATGGAGCCCCCGCCACGACGACCTGGGCGGGGCGAATGACGCGATCTCCAAGCATGTATCCCGAACGAACAACCTGCAGGATGGTTCCCTCAGGGACACCTGGGCGTACTTCCATTGTGATCGCCTCATGCAAACGCGGGTCAAATTGCTCGCCCTGTTCGCCAACCTGGCTGACTCCCAGTTGATCCAGCAGAGTAGTCAGGCGGCGCGCGATGAAGAGCAGACCCTGGACCCACGGGTCTTGCGCCAGGTTCTCTGGTGTCACGTCCACCGCGCGCTCAAAGTCGTCGAGGATCGGCAGCAGTTGTTTGAGCAGCGAAATCTGAGCCGTCGTGCGCGTCTCTGCCTGTTCCTGAGTCATGCGCCGCCGGTAATTGATGAAATCCGCCTGCGTCCTGCGCAGGAGATCCAGGTACTCTTCCGCTTTCTGCTGCTCGGCGCGCAACTGCTGCTCTATCTCATCAGACTCTACGACAAATGCTTCTTCTGCCTGCTCAGGCTGTGAGCTAACTTCCAGCGGACCTTCGCGTTCTTTTTCGTCTTGATTGTCTTGTCGCATGACACCTTCCTTTTTATTCAACTCACTTACCACACAGAAAACATCTGCGCGTCTTGATGTTGATAGGAGAAAGCTTTTCCCTGCTTGGCCGGGGAGAGAAAGCTCCAGCTTTCTGTGCATTGATCCCTGGACATAGATATAATAAGCCTGGCATTTTAATAGAGAAAACACCTGGCGCTCTCACATATAAAACGACTGGCACTCTAATAGAGAGTCACCCGCCAAATGAGACCGAGCATCGGGCTGGAGCGGGCTGGCCCTGGCACATGTATCATCAGTGATGATCCCAGCGTGTTTTTGAGTAGAAAGGAAAAATCATGGCCACAAAAGAATGTACACATCTTGATCAGATCCAGGAAGTCACGCCGAGCGCTCAGGGCTGCGAGGAATGCCTGAAAACCGGCGATAACTGGGTGCATCTGCGCCTCTGCCTCGTCTGCGGACACGTCGGCTGCTGCGATTCGTCAAAGAATAAGCACGCAACAAAGCACTTTCACGCTACCAACCACCCCATCATGCGCTCCTTCCAACCGGGCGAGAACTGGGGCTGGTGCTATATCGACGAAACCATGATCGATTTCAGCTAACCAGAGTAAGGTATGGCTGAGACATGAATAACCAGGAATG
>DASVMX010000181.1:0-1866 GCA_036384215.1 Ktedonobacteraceae bacterium
GCCTTGTAGTACAGATTATCTCCTTGCGTTATCTGGTAGAACGGTCGTGCCTGAGCCGCGTTCGATTGGATAAAGTAGAAGGTGTCAGGCGCGTAGGAGAAGAAGTCTTTCGTGGCTATATACCCCTGGTTGAGGATAATCATGGCCGTGGCCCAGATGGGCGTAGCCGCGCTGGTGCCGCCAATTGGCTGCCAGATGCCCTGGAAGAAGACCAGCAAGTTGTCGGCTGCCGCGGCGATATCCGGGAGCTGGCGTTTGCCATTGCTGTACTTGTTCTGGATGCCGCTGACCCCCGTCTGCCAGTCAGGCTTCGCGAAGAAGGTGCTGAGTCCGCCGCCGGTACCCCAGGAGTTGTTGCACTGTTGCTTATCCGAACCGTTCGACCAGGCGATCTCGCTGCTGCGTTGCTGCCCCGACAGGTCCGTCTTTAAGGTCGTGCCGCCGACCGCCACGGCATAGGGATCGCTGGCGGGGAAACTCACATCGAGCTGGCCATAGACGCCATCCATGTAGGCCGCGCAGTCGCCGCTGGCCACGAAAACTGTCATATGTTCAACGTCGGTGAGGATGTGCAGGCGCTGGCTAAAGGCCGCTGCCAGCGAAGAGGTGAGACCAGCCTCGGGCGCGCCCAGGCTGACGCTCACGACGTCCTGGGAGTAGAGGTTATGTGCGTGATCGTCGATAATACGCTGGAAGGTATCCAGCAGGTACTGCCATCCTCCATCGGCGGCTTTACTGATATCGGTTTGATAATCGTGAATATTAACGTCAGAAGCCAGGCCAGCAATCATATCGATATCCAGGGTCGTTTCCCCTTGCGGAGCGGGCACTCCGCTATCGACCGTGGTGAAGCTGACTTTGCCTTTGTAGCCAACGCAGTCGAAGTAAGGCTGCAGGTCGGACTGGCTGACCCCGTCGATCTCAACCAGGTCGACCGTGTATTTCTGACCCATCCAGCCGCGCTGCCAGAGCTTATCAAAGCCATAACTGCGCGCGACCTGGTCGCGTCCAGCGAAACCGGGCACATTCAAGGGACAGAGGCCAAAGTTCTTTGCGCCTGCTGGTTTGAACGACTGACCGCTCTGGTGAAAGCCGGTTTTCGGTGCCTGGCTGTAGGTATCAAGACCCGTCACTGCCAGGATTTTGCCCGCGATTGCCTGCGGGACCTGTGGCAAGTGCGACGGATCGGGCGTGTAATAGGTGCGTCCATTTAGTGAATGATAGACGAACTTCGTCTGTAGAATCTTCGCCGCCTCGCCAGCTTTGATATCCACGTTCAAGCTGGTATGTGTCTGGCTGAGCGTCAAACTGGCATCGTTGACCCCGAAGAAATCCTTGATTTTCTTATAATCGGCGTCACTGATTCCCAGTTGCTTCGCGATATCCGCCCCGTTGGTGGACTGATCAGGTTTCACCAGATGTCCCCCCTGGTTGAACTGCTTGAGCGCGTTCTCATCCAGAGCGAAGGTGACGTTCACATGTAAAATTTGATTATCAGGTACGGGACCGGTGATAGGAGCATTTAAGGCCGCTGTTGGAATGCCAAGCGGCAGAGTCACAAATTGATTCGTCGTTGGCGTTTGCTGCGTATTTGTTTGTCCTCCACTACAGCCCGCCAGTAACACAATGGCGAGTACCAGACTGGAAAGCCCAAACCACCAGCGCGAGCGCCGCCTGGACCATGGAGCTTGCTCGAACATATTCCCCTTCTTTCATTTCTTTCAGATTTTTTCACATTCTGAACATCAATGTATCTCTGTTTACGAAGCGAATTTAGCACAACCACCCGGCCCATGCTGTGAAGTACTGCGCAATTCAGCCTGGATGTTAAAATCCAGACTCAGAAGAGTGAGCCTCAACTCGAAG
>DASVMX010000182.1:0-7118 GCA_036384215.1 Ktedonobacteraceae bacterium
TAACCGCGCAGGCAGCTCAGCGGCTGGGCATCGAGACGGCTCCAGTGAGCGAGGTGCAGATTCACAAGGCGTCGCGCCTGGCGGTTCCTTACTCAGCGCTGCTCTACGACCTGAATGGCAAAACCTGGGTGTACACACAGACTGGCAGCCTGACCTTTGAGCGCGCAGCGGTCGCAGTTGACACAATCAACGGAGACCAGGTGCTGTTATTAACAGGGCCGCCTGTGGGTACCAGGGTCGTGACGGTTGGCGTGGCTGAGTTGTACGGCACGGAGTTCAAAGGAGGGCTGGAGCCATGATGCGTTGGATTGTCGGATCAAGCCTGCGCTTTCGCTTTCTCGTGCTGGCTGTCGCCTTCATGACGATGTTTATTGGCATCATCCAACTGAGTAACTCGCCAGTGGACGTCTTTCCTGAGTTCGCGCCGCCTCTGGTAGAGATTCAGACGGAAGCGCCTGGCATGTCCACTGAAGAGGTGGAATCACTGATTACTATCCAGTTGGAGGACGCACTCAGCAGCACCCCGCAGCTCGATACCATGCGCTCCAAATCGGTCCCAGGGCTGTCTGCGATTACACTCATCTTTCAGCCTGGGACTGACATTCTCCAGGCACGCCAGCTTGTGCAAGAGCGCCTGGCAGTGGCAACCCGCAGCCTGCCATCCTGGGCTGGTCTGCCCTGGATACTCCAACCATTGTCTGCGACAAGCCGGGTCATGAAGATCGGGTTGACCTCTCACACGTATTCGCTGGACGATCTTTCGATGACCGCCTATTGGAAAGTCAGGTGGCGACTGATGGCTGTGCCTGGAGTCGCCAACGTGGTTATCTGGGGCGATCGCTTCAAGCAGTTACAGGTGCAGATCGATCCGCAAAAGTTGCGCTTCTACCATGTGTCTCTGGAGGAGGTGCAAACCGTGACTTCGGATGCCCTGGATTTTGGCTTGTTAAAATATACAGAAGCTTCAAAGACGCGTGTGGGTGGATCGATTGTTACGCCTAATCAACAACTTGAAATTCAGCACGTCCTGCCGGTGATAGGGCCACCTGACCTGGCGAAAGTGCCCGTCAATAACCGCAAAAAAAACGATGGCTCGCCCTTGACGCTGGGCGACCTGGGCAATGTGGTCTGGGATCATCAGCCGCTGATTGGGGACGCGGTGATTAATGATGGTCGCGGCCTCATGCTCGTGGTAGAGAAATTCCCCTGGGCCAATACCCTGGATGTGACACGAGGTATCGACCAGGCGCTCGCGGAACTCAAGCCTGGGCTTCCTGGCATCCAGATAGACGCCAACATCTTCCGGCCGGCGAATTTCATCGATGTCGCGCTTGACAACCTGACTCACGCCCTGCTCATCTCATGCTTGCTCGTCGTGATCGTGCTCGGCGCGTTCCTCTTTGAATGGCGAACCGCGCTGATCAGCCTGATCGCGATCCCGCTCTCGCTAGTGGCCGCGGGACTGGTGCTTTCCCTGCGCGGAACCACCATTAATACCATGATTCTGGCAGGACTGGTCATCGCAATTGGAGGAGTCGTAGATGACGCGATCATCGATGTGGAAAATGTCGTACGCCGCCTGCGCCAATACCGGCGAGAGGGCAGCGACCGTTCGACGCTGAGCATCATTCTGGAAGCCTCGCTTGAGGTGCGCAGCGCCATTGTCTACGCGGTTTTGATCGACGTCATGGTTCTGGTGCCAGTCTTCTTCCTCCAGGGTGTTTCCAGCGCCTTCTTCGTTTCTCTGGCACTGTCATACGCCCTGGCCCTGCTGGCGTCCATGGTCGTCGCGCTGACCGTTACCCCGGCCATGTGCCTGCTCCTGCTGCGCAAAGCGCCTCTGGAGCGGCGCGAATCCCCTCTGCTGCGCTGGCTCCAGCGCGGTTACAACGCGACCCTCGGGCGGATTATACGTACGCCACGCCCGGCGTACGCGACCCTCGGTGTGATCATGCTGCTCGGTCTTCTGGTACTGCCCTTCCTTGGAACGTCGCTCTTCCCGGCGTTCAAAGAAAGGAACTTCCTGATGCATTGGGTAACGCCGCCGGGGACCACCGACGATGAAGTTGTGCGCATTACCACCCGCGTGGGACGCGAACTGGAAAACATTCCGGGGGTTCATGACTTCGGTGCCCATATCGGGCGCGCGGTAGCGGGCGAAGAAGTCTCCGGGATCAATTTCGCGGAACTCTGGGTCAATATCGATCCCAATGTTGACTATGACGAGACCGTGGCTTCTATCCGCAAGGTAATCAATGGATACCCTGGCATCTTTCACGATGTCCAGACCTATCTGAACGAGCGGATCGACGAGGTGCTGGTGGGATCAAGTGATGATATCGTCGTACGCATCTTCGGGCAAGACCTGGCAACACTGCGTGCCAAGGCTGAAGAGGTGAGAAGCGCGCTCGCGCAGATCCCCGGTACCTCGGATGTGCACACGGAGTTCCAGGTAGACGTGCCGCATATTCAGGTCATAGTGGACCTGGCGAAAGCGCAGCGCTATGGTCTGAAACCAGGTGATGTGCGCCGCCTGGCGGGCGTGTTTGTGGCGGGGGCCGAGGTCAGCGATATTCACCGGGATGGCAAGGTCTACGATGTTATGGTCGTGGGTACACCCGATACGCGCCAGAGCCTGACCAGCATCAGCGACCTGCTGATTGATACACCCGACGGCGGCCAGGTACGCCTGGGAGACGTCGCCCAGGTGCGCATCCTGCCAACTCCTAATCTGATTGAGCGTGAAGATAATTCACGCCGTATCGATGTGAGCCTCAAGGTAAGCGGGCGCGACCTTGGTGCCGTTGCCAACGATGTCAAAGCGCGTATACAGGGGATCAAGTTCGCACTGGGCTATCACACGCAAGTATTGGGCGAATATGAAGAGCGGCAAGCAGCTCAAGGACGCCTGCTGACCTTTGGCTTTGTCGCGCTTATCGGCATTCTTCTCCTGCTACAAATGGCCTTTGGGCGCTGGCGGCTGGCCTTCCTGGCTCTCTTTACCCTGCCCTCAGCCCTGGTCGGCGGCGTACTGGCAGCCTTTGCCTCCGGTGGCGTGATCTCGCTGGGTTCGCTGGTGGGCTTCTTCACCGTCTTCGGCGTAGCAGCCCGCAACGGCATTATGCTGATCAACCACTATCAGCATCTTGAGCGAGAAGAGGGGGTATCATTCGGACCTGAGCTCGTCTTACGGGGAGCGCGAGAGCGCCTCGCGCCAATCCTGATGACCGCTACAGCTGCGGGTCTGGCGCTTGTGCCGCTGGTCATTTCTGGCGATATTCCTGGTCACGAGATCGAGCACCCCATGGCCATCGTTATCCTGGGCGGCCTGGCAACCTCAACCGTGCTTAACCTGTTTATCGTTCCCTCGCTCTACCTGCGCTTCGGCCAAAAAAAGCAACCCACATCTACCAATGGCCCTGCGGCAAGCGTAGCGGCAAATGGCTCACCGCATAACCCAGAGATAGCTACATAGGCTGCCAGGACTTGTGCGAAATGGAAGTTCTCATTCCTGAAAAGGTAAGCGCAACAATGTATAGGCAGGAGAGAAGGTTGGTGGATGCCATACCGAGTTTTGTGGTGCGCCGTGAAACACGGCCTGATATCCCCGACGCAGTCGGGAAGAATTTGGAAGGAGATTCTTGGGTCATCGTGTTTACCTAAAGCCGAAAGGCAGAGGGGAAAAGAGCATGCACGAAAAGCGTTGGTACTCTGAAGATGTTTAGGAGTAGGTAATGCAAGAAGATTCGAGCGACCCCTCCAAGGTGGTCAATGATCCCACATTTTGCAGGATGAAATACCTGAGATATGCGGACGATTGGCTCATCGTCCTGTGCGGGAACCGCGCCACAGCAGAGCAGATCAAGGAAGGGGTGAAAACCTTCCTCCACGATCACCTCAAGCTCACTCTCAGCGAAGAGAAAACGCGCATCACCCACGCACAAACTGAAGAAGCATTCTTCCTGGGGACCATCCTGACCATCGGCAATGGAGGAGAAGCAAAAGTCGTTCTGCAAAAGACCAGCAAGGGCAAAATGATTCAACGACGAAGCACGGGATGGGCAACCATCATGAAAGCCCCACTGGACAAAGTGCTAAAACGACTCAAAGAGCGCGGATTCTGTACAGGTGAGGGAGAACCCACAGCAAAAGGACTGTGGACTTCCCTGGATGCGGACCAGATCATCCAACTCTACAGCAGCGTCAATCGTGGTCTTCAGAACTACTACCGCTTTGTAGATAACTGGAAACAATGCTCTCGCATTCAATACATCCTGAAATTCTCGCTGGCAAAGACGCTCGCGCAGAAATACAAAATCTCCGTTCCACAGGTGTTTCAACGCTATGGAAAAGATCTCTCACTTCTCATTAAGGGTCGAGGAGGAAAACCAGACCGTCAGGTCAGCTTCTATCAGAACCAGGACTGGGCGAAAAAGAAACTGGCCTTCCAAGGAGGGAGCCAGGACAACATGGACGTAGTGCGAACCCTGGTCCGTCTCCGAACTCGCTCGAAGTTGGGAAAACCCTGTTGTATCTGCGGCGAAGCACAAAAACAGATCGAGATGCATCATATCCGACACATTCGGAAACTGAGTACTAAACGGGTGGCAACCGGCTTTAATCGACTCCTGCGAGCAATGAACCGCAAGCAAGTACCCGTCTGCTCGGACTGTCATTGGAAGATCCACCGATGGCGGGTTCTGGATCAGCCACTGCTGCCAGCAGCACATTGAGCGGCACGCGTTCCCCCAGCTCACCAAGAGAACTGGCAAGATCCTCGCGGAGTCCGAGGTCCTCGGTTGGGTCCTGGAGCACGGTAATGAGAAGATCGAGGGGAGATCGCTCTCCCAATGTGGTCAGGGTGCGAGTAACGGCACGACGAAGCATCCAGTCTTCAGCCTCGCGTTCAGCGACATAGGCCAGCAGTGCATCAAGAGGGACGCGTTCTTCCATCCTGCTGATGAGGCCCAAGATAATGAGTTGCTCATTGTAGTCGGTTGCTTGTCGCAACAGGAGGAGGAGAAAATTCGCTCCAGAAGATCGAAATACTCCTTCCCCAGTTCCTCAAGAGCCTGAAGACGCCAAAATCGCTCAGGGTGATAACATTGCTGGCAGAGGTGCGCAAAGTAGGACTCCATCACTCTCTCCTTCACCGTTGTTCATAAAGCCTCACGATCTCTGGTTGTGGATATCATACCTGTATATTCCATCCCGATGAAAACCGTGTCATTTTCTTACCGCCAGGTAAGATCTCCCATGATGTAATGCGCATCCTCTCCACCCCCTGGTTCCGCCATGGATAATCTTACCTCATCACGCGAAGATGGTGCGCATTTTCTTACTCGCGGGTAAGATTATCCATGGCGGAATGCGTTTCAAAGCAAGCAACGAGAGGAAGGAGTCTGAGCGGCTCTCTTTTTCTCTGCGCGGAAAAACTCGTATGCTTCCGCTGGTGGCATCTTTTCGTGGACTACCTTCGCGACAGCTTGCAGCATAGCCGTGGGGGCATCGCTCTGAAAGATATTGCGCCCCATATCAACGCCAGCCGCGCCCTCCTGGACCGCGCGATAGGCCATATTCAACGCTTCGTCTTCTGGCAGTTTTTTTCCGCCAGCCATGACAATGGGCACCGGGCAGGAGGCGACTACGGTCTCAAAATCTTCAGGAACATAGTACGTTTTCACGATCTGCGCGCCCAGTTCGGCGCAGATCCGGCAGGCCAGGCGAAAGTACTTGGCGTCGCGTTTCATGTCTTTGCCAACGGCAGTAACAGCCAGTACTGGTAAACCATAGCGCATCCCCATATCAACGAGGCGCGTCATATTATGGACCGTGCGTGTCTCCATCTCGCCGCCAATAAAAACCTGTACAGCCAGGGCCGAGACGTTCATTCTCAACGCATCCTCGATATCCAGCACGATCTCCTCGTCTGACAAATCCTTCAGGATGCTCGGACCCCCACTGGCGCGCATGACGACGGATTTTGTAGCCTCTGGCGGGATACTGGAACGCAGGATGCCACGCGTACACATCAGGGCATCGGTATACGGCAACAGGGGCACAATATTGAGATCAACACGCTCCAGGCCGGTCGTTGGCCCCTGAAAATAGCCATGGTCAATCGCAAGCATGACCGTGCGCCCGGTTTGAGCATTAAAAATATGCGATAATCGATGTTTGCTCCCCCAGTCGAGCGAGCCTGATCCTTTCAAGAAGAAATGCTGCGCTGGCGGTGGAACCTCCGTGAAAAAGTTTTTTGCTTCCCTGTTATCTGCTTCGGGCATCGTATCGGCCCCTTTCTTGTAATGCTATTGTCTGTGTTTCGGCCTCTTTAATTACCGTAAAAACCAGAGAGGGCCGATTTATCGGGGATCATCTAAATGTCTCAAATGCTGCTTTCATAGCACATCTCTGGTGGATGCGGTAGGCATTTCGTCGTGGAGGCACGCTGGCCGCCCGGCGAGAGGCTCCCGATAAATCGGCCCTCTCTGGTTTTTACGGTGATTCGGGCATGATTTTCACTCTACCGTTCGCACTTATGGAGGCGAGGTTTCAGCTTGCCTTCTAGCGCACCAATGGCCAGGGGAAGGTGGATTCGATTTGAACCCGTTGCCCTGACGCGGCTGCCTGGAGGGTGGCTTGCATGACTTCGAGGACATGCAGGGCGTGTTCACCGCTCAGGATGGGTTGCTCGCCTTTGGCCAGGCATTCCGCGATATAGGTGGCCCCGCCCTGCCAGGCGTACTCATTCTTTTCGTCACATCTGACCTCCCATTTGCCCGCAGTCTTCGATTGATCGCCGAGATGGACTGTCACATTGCGAGGGTCCCAGTCGTAGCCGCCCAGAGTCATGGCTCCCTCTGTGCCAATGACCTGAATTGTCCAGTCTTCGCGCTGCGCCCCGTAGACAAAACCGGTCTGAATCACCGAGAGGACGGTATTGCCATGGTCCAGGATGAGCGCGGTGTTGTCGTCGGATTCAACGGGCACGACTTTGCCATCGATGATACGCTGGGTATGAGCTGACCCAGCCATGGCTACGACGCTCCGCGCCGGTCCCAGCAGGCCGGTAAGCGTGGTAATATTATAGACGCCCAGGAAATGCCTTCTGTACTCTT
>DASVMX010000183.1:0-3318 GCA_036384215.1 Ktedonobacteraceae bacterium
CCCGTAAGAAACTACCAAAGTAGGATAAGAGTTGTGTCCACAGCCCCGGCGTTCTGGGGAAAGCTGTGTTTATTTGGAAACAGACCTTTTCACTCACAATGTCTGCGTCTGGCGAAACGCTCGCTCAATTGGCAAACGCAATGCGGCGATTTCGGCAAGTCTCAACGCTGACCTGCGGCGACAAGACACGCATTCGGCAGACGAATGACCCCGTCGGCATCCGCAAACCGCGCTGCGGTCTCGGCGAGTTTCTTCCAGAACTCGGCCTGGTCTAGAGGACTCAAGGTGGCCAGGATCATGCGGATCGGTGCCGAGACATCTCCCAGGTGCCCCAGCAGTTCGTCCACAGAAGCAAACGCAAAGGTCACCGTCCATGGCTCGCATCGCACGTTCGCAAAGCCCGCGTCACGCAGCACCTGCTCCAGTCTCGCTGGTTCAGCCAGCGCGAAGGGGTTGGGACCACCAGGAGGCGAGGGCGGCTGGCTCAACTCGCGGCTGAACACAGAGAACGGTAAGGCAATGATCGGTACCTGCGATGGGTCTCCCCACACGGCGACGGCGAGCCACCCTCCTGGAACCAGGCTGTTTCTCAAGCGCGCAAGTGTACCCACAGGATGGTGGAAGAACATGAGCCCCCAACGGCAGACCGCCGCATCGAACAAGTCGGGCGACAGCGTCACGGCCTCAGCATCCCCCTCCACGAACTCGACGGTCTCGACTCCAGCCGCCTGCATGCGCTCGCGCGCGACCTCCAGCATCTGTGGTGCCTGGTCAATTGCCACCACTCTCCCACTCGGGCCAACCGTTCGCGCCGCAGTCATGGCTGGTTCGCCGATCCCCGTTGCCACGTCGAGAACCTTCTGTCCTGGTGCGACGTGAGCCAGCTTCATCATCCGATCACTGAGGGGCTGCGCCCCCCGTTCAAAGGCGACCCATCTCTTGCGCCAGCCCTGCGCCACATTACTCCATTGCTCACGCTGCTGGCGTTTCCAAACTACCGGGTCACGGGAGGTGTCATCCATCGTGCTGTCCTTTCCTGGAGTGTTCAAAGACGTTCCTTTCCTGTCGCACGGCTTTTTTGGCAACAAAAAAGCTCGATTCTCGTCGGAATCGAGCCTGCACGCGAGCCTGCTCTACCCCGACGAGCAGCACAGATCCGCATACTCCTGCCAGGAGGCATGAGCGCCATCCTGCAAGACATATGCACACTCTGTGCGGACTCATTGAGGTAGAGCACGGGGATCGCTTTGGCTAATGCCCTACATCTGCAACAATACTATGACCGCTTGAACCGACGAACAATCGATCCCCATCTTCGCCAGTTTTCTCGGAACGAAGCCGATGCTTCGCTTATCCCTCTCTAGTGTAAGCTACTCGCGGGCAAGGCGTCAAGATGTTTTTCTCATCCCTCTGGACGACTGCATCCATTCTCATGGAAGCAGAACAAAATTATCACTCACACTGAATGATGCCATCGGACATCACGGAAACCTTGTCAAATAGTATCGTTGTGCGGTCATTCCAGGGAATCAAATAGAAGAGGCCAGGGCCAGAAGCGCTCAAGAAGGGCGCCGGTAGGATTACCGAGCGCGTTATGGGAGATACTACCTATAAAAGCGCGGTTTTTGGTTTCCAGGCGGGTGCCCATGGTACAATAGGCGAACATGCACAGGATTATGTGCTAGTGTACCGATGTGACACAAACTATTTCAAAATATTCAAAAAAACACGGTCTTAAAGAGAAACGGAGAACGTTGTAAAGCGGCTCACGCGCCAGATCTGGCGCGCGCCGCGAGAGAGCAGAGCCTGGAAGAGGAGGTGTGCGGAGAATACTGGTTGGGCCAGGCAAGACGGTAGCGACTTGTCGATGACTCTGCTTGCTAGTTGTAGAGAAAATGGCCTATGAGTAAACGACCTGTACGGAAACATCTCCTGCGCGTGGTGACGCTGAGCCTGGTAATCCTTCTGATGGGTGGCGGTATAGCTCTGCTCTATCAATGGCACCTGGGCACGACGGCCAGCCAGGCCAGTAGCGATAATGTTGTTGGCCCGCCGTCCCTCCCCGCGGCGAATGTGGACGCGATTTTTCGGCGCCTGGGCAGCCCGATGGTTGGCACAGGGCAAGCGGTTGAGGCCGCTTCGCGCGCGCAGAATATCGATGACGCTTTCGCCCTGGCGGTGTGGTGGACCGAGACGAACGATGGCGCGGCGGGCGTGGGGCTGGCGGACCGCAATCCTGGCAGCGTACGCGGCAGTGTTGGCTATCCCTCGGCTTATGATGGCTATACAATCTACCCTTCGTATAGCGCAGCGGTCACGTACTGGTTCTCCATGTTGAAAAAGGTCTATATCAACCGTGGCCTGACCACTGTTTCGGCCATTTCTCATCCATATGTGGGCACATCCACATCTAATCTCTGGGCGGGTAAAGTAATCACGTTGATGCAGCGCTATCGCGCAGAGGCGCCCCCACCACAGGCCACGGCGGTGCCGACTCATGCGATTCCTCCTGATCTCAAACGCCAGGGCCAGCAGTTGTCCCAGGATCAGCAGCAGCAGGGAACAGGCAAGAGCACATATTATCCACCTGTGGCGTCTCAGAGTACTCAGAATACTTCTGCGAGCGGCGTGATCCAGGTTTTGAGCGGCAACACTAAAACGCTGGTGGTGCTCTTTGATCTTGGCCTGGCTCTGGCGCTGGCTCTCGGAGCCTGGGTCGTTGGCAGGCGCTACTCGAAACGCCCGCGGCCTGCGCTCGCCTCCGCGCCGCAGATGACCAGTTCGGTCTGGGAACAAATGCGCGTCAGCGGCCAGCAGCCAGCTTCTTTCTTCAACAACTTCAGCGGTCCCCTGCGCACCACTGACAACCTGGTACCCGGCCTGGCAGCCCTGCGCACCACTGAGGCTTTGACCATCGCTACTTCAACACCGGGAAATCAGATCTCGGAAGAACTCCTGCCAGTAGGAGCCTTTGCCGGCGGCTCCGCTCAGTTCCAGAATGCCTGGACCCCGCGACAGCAGCCGGTACCTTCCTGGATGGGTCAGACGGGCGCGTCCTTCAACAACCCCGCAACCCACTACGCGCAGACCAGCGCGTTCGCGAATCCCAGCCTGTCCGGTCTCACGCGGCCAACGCCGAATCCGCTGCACCGCAACCGCCTGCAATCCGGCGGTGACGATACCGTTACTGGCCCGCAGCCGCGTCCAGCCAGCATCAGCACCAGCGGCGGCGGTTTGCTCAGCCGTTACCGCGAAATGCAGATGCAGAACCAGCCGGAAGGCAGGTAGATGAGGGCAAGAAACAAGCCAGTGCGCGGG
>DASVMX010000184.1:0-3970 GCA_036384215.1 Ktedonobacteraceae bacterium
TGACCTTTTCTCAGCTGATGGTGCATGTGCTGCTGGTGCTGGTTGCGCTGTCCATTATCTGGCTTTTATTGAATGCGGAGTTTGGCGGTATGGTTGTGAAATTTACGCTGTAGGAGGGCTGAGTATGGCAGTAGTAAGACAGCGTTCTTCGCAAGAGGTTAAGCGGATGCTTGAAAGCATTTTGCGGGATGTTGAGCCAACTTTGCAACAGATGCCAGCAACATACAAAGAGTGGCACGAACAGATGATTGGTCTCGATGCCTGGCAGGCTATTGTGCTGTCAAATGTGTGTGATCTCTTACCGTCTGAGGTGCGCGAGTTGGTTATGCGCTTTCAGGTGGTGCGTGATACGGTGCTCTACCACAATTGGTTGCAAAGGGGGAAGTGATGCAACAGTTTCTCAAGCGGGCGCAGCGGGCCACGCTGGCTGTGGCTCCGGCTGGGCATCAGCACGCCTGGTTGAAACGGCGTGGATCGGTTGGCTTGTTCCGGTGCGCGAGCTGCGCAGCCTCGGCGGTCTGTCCAGCATGTTTGCAAAGTCTCGACCTGGCGCTTTTAGTCCAGCGGTGTGTCGATCAAGACATTTCGCGGGTGGGATTGTACTGGTGCTCTCACCACCAGGTGGAGGTGGCTGATCGGCTGCAAGCATCGCGGGAGGTGTAGCGATGCCGATGAAAACGCGGCGGAAGTACTATCCGCCTGATTGGGACGATATGCGGAAGCAGCGGTTTGCAGAGGTCGGGTACTGCTGTGAGGATTGCGGGGTGCAGGATTGCACCGTTGTGGCAAATCCCAACAAGAAACATCCCTTGTTTCCTGATGGGCAGCCCTACATGGTGCATCTGAACCTGTCGCATAAGAGCGAGTATCTGACCTGGGATCGGGGCGCTGAGACGGCGGTACTCTGTAACGCTTGTCATGGGCGCTTCGATGCAAAGAACCGGCGCAAGGATGTTGGGAAGAAGCAGACTTCTATTGGATGGGTGCGTGTGCGGGTGCTCCACGCTGGCCGTTGGGTGCTGGCTGCTGATCCCTGGTCTTACAACGAACTGTACCGCGTTGTTTCTGCGCTTCCAGTTGGTGCAGAGTTTGAACTGATCTTTGAGATGGTGATGCAGTCGGTAGGCCTGGGGCGCTATATCAAGCGGGCTTCTGGGGTGACGGTTTTGTATGAAGAAGGTATTGGTACTGACTTTGGTTGGGTGTTAGAGGGTATCCCTTCGGGTGCCTGAGACTTTAAGGAAGGTGATGCTATGGCAACAATGAAACAGGTTTTTAAAGAAGGGCCGAATGCAAAGGCCTGGCGCGGGCTGCTGATCGTGCTGGCCGCGCTGGTCGTGCTCTCGGTCTCTGGCGATGGGACGGTCATTTACATTCAGTTGATGGGTAAGGTGTTTCCTGAGGGGCCGTTACAGGTAGCGTGCTATATGGGTGCTGGTGCGAACTTCTTGCTGATGGTGGTGTTACTGGTCGGCAAGTTCGTCTGGTTCCGACCTGGCGCGCATGAGGTTGCGTCCTGGCTGGTGACGGGCGTCGAGCTGGTCGTAGCTATCCTCAATATGATGCTCGCTTTTCAGATGGCAAGCGGGCCGGTAACGGGTGTGATGGCGGCCTGGGCGTACCTGGCTCCGGTGTCTCCGATCTTCTCGATGTGCGGGGCCATTGCGCTGATTATGACCTCAACGGAGATGCGGCGGCGGCATAAGGCACTGGAGATTGAAGAGGAAAAGGACCAGGCGGAACGCGAGCTTGACCTGGCTATGCACCAGGCGCAGATGACGACGCGGGCGCAATATGTTCAGTTTGTGGCGCAGCGCCTGACCGAAGAGTTGAAGTCTCCGGCGCGTCAACAGGAGATGGCGTTACATGCGTCGGGCCTGGTAACGAATATTCTCTCGGAGATGAGTCTGTTACATGCAGCCCCTTCAGCTCCCCAGCTCTCGGCTCCCCAGTTCCCGAATGGTCAGACGGTCTCGGCTGGGACAGGTGCTCTTTCTTCGATGAGTTACCGTCCGGCGGCTGCTCCGGTGCCTCCTGCGGAAATGGCGGATGATGAGTCTCTGGATCAAGCTGAGGAATGGTTGGCGCAAGTGAATGCGCGGATTGAACAGGAACGGGCGCGGCGTGCTGAGGCGGCTGCTGGTGGCCAGGGCGAGCCACAACCGCATGAAGCGGCGGCTGATGCTGCTGAGGTGCCGATGTACTCGCCTGAAGATATTGCTCGGCTGCGGCGGATTGCGGATGCTGCGCAGAGTCGCGGCTATGATCTGGAAAAGATGGCAGGCTTCCTGGGGATTCCGCGCTCCCAGCTCGGCGGGGCGTCCTATGAGGAACAGTTGGTGCGCCTGGCGCTGGCTGCGCAGTCTCGCGGCTATGGCCTGGATCGCTTAGAGAGTTTGTTGGTCCAGCCTATTCGGAGTGATGGTGGAAAAAAAAAGTAGATGAGGCGGTTTCTGAAGCTTCGTATGGGCCGTCAACACTGGAGTTTACTGTAAAGCGTCGGTATTAGAACGGTTCTGTTTTGTGTGAGATGGCGGGCGGCTTTACACTCGCTGCCAGTGGGGTGGCGGGGCCGCTCGCTCGCTTTTCAATCAAGAAGGAGTTTCGATCATGGCAACATTAACGGGTAAAGTGATGTCTCAGCGTGAAGTGACTGGTACGTATAAGGATGGTGCTCGCAAGGGTCAAGAGTGGCATTTTCTGGCCTTGAGCATTATCGATGAGGATTCGGGCTTGTCCTGGGACTGCCAGCTCTCGGAGAATGAAGAGGGCTATGAGGAGATCGCGGGGCAAAGCCTGGTTAAGCATCGCGTCTCAGTCACGGTGATGGGCCAAGTACCCAACGAGTACAAAAATAAGAAAGGTGAGATGGTCAAGCAGGTCCGTTCCTACATTACGGATCTGCAAGACCTGGGCATCGTGAAACCTCGTAGCGTGGCTTAGTTTTTTGATCGATTGGTGGTGTGTGTGCGTGCATCTTCCTGCTCGCCACACGCCACACGCCATATTTTTGCTGAAAAGAAGGCCTGTTTCGGGGCTTTTTTTATTTATAACCTGTGGTTATCAATGAGCGGGCTGTACGGACAAGTTTGATTGTCTCGGTTGGCTCTGGAAGCGGCTGGAAGGTGGATTCCTGAGCGATTCAAGAGGCCTTCTTACGGCTTTCGGCTGTATGATTGTTCATCTCGACAAGAAAACCGCGCTACGGCCTTCCTGGGGCCAAATAACGGTATATGTGCGTGGGTTTTGAGTGCTTTTCCTCTTCAAACAGGTTCTTTTGCTCTCCTGATTGATAACTTTTTGTATGCCGTATTTTTCCATGAAAAGGGGGTGATAGCTGTTTCTCTTAGCCGTGAAATGCTGTGTACGCTGCGCGATCGCTGCATCGGGCGGCGGGATAGCTACGCGCTGCAACAAGCGGACGGGCGCTATCTGCGTCAACGAGAGCCGCTTTCCTGGGAGCTGCTCGGCCTGCACCTGGCTGGCTCGCTGACGCTGGGAACCTATCTGATCGATGCGCATGGTCTCTGTCGGTTTGCGGTGTTCGATGCGGATGGGCGTTCTGCTGATGATGACCTGGTTGCGTTGGTTCAATTGCAAGAGCGCCTGGCCGAGCTGGGGTTGGTTTCGGCGCTGGAACTCTCCCGGCGTGGTGGTCACTTGTGGGTGTTCCTGGCGCGGCCTGCGTCTCCGGCTGCGGTTCGTCGTTTCCTGCTGCCGTTTTGTCCTGCTGGTGTGGAGTTCTACCCCAAACAAGATAGGGCGACCTGGTTGGAGCCAGGGTCATTGATCCGGGTGCCGTTCGGTGTGCATCGTCGGTCGGGGCGGCGCTATCCCTTTTTGCAGATGGTTGCGGGCCAGCTCCAGCCGGTGGCGCAGTCGGTGGCGGCGTCCCTGTCCTGGCTTGACCTGGTCGAACGGGTGGCGGTGCCTGATCTGCCTGCGGCGGGCGTGGAACTGCGGCCATCGC
>DASVMX010000185.1:0-13845 GCA_036384215.1 Ktedonobacteraceae bacterium
CTCGCGGATAATCAAGCCATTGACCTGGACACGCCCTGCCGCGATCAGATTTTCAGCGTGGCGGCGCGAAGCCACGCCCGCGTGGGCCAGAAAACGCGCGAGCCGCTCGCCTGGATCTCCCATCATAAAAACAGATTCTCCTCCACATAGAATGGGTAAACGTTTTGAAATTCTATCGTGACGATTGTACCATATCTTTCGGCCAACAAGAATCTTTGACCCCGCCCAGGGCTATTTACTTCTTCGCTCAAGGCTCCGCCCCGCCCCCTTTTTTGTTCAGGTGTTTTTCGAGCAGGGGGGGCTTCGCACCCCCTGCTCGAAAAAACACCTTTTAAATCTTTGGGGTGGGGTCTGGCTTTGATGAGGTGCGAGAAGTAAATAGCCCTGCCGCCTGCCCATTTTTTTAATGAGGAGAACAGGAGCAATGCTGGCAGTCTTTGGCGCGACAGGCGCGGTTGTAGATGTCGTGCAGGCCCTGTTGCAGACAGGCCTGTTCTGGCTCGGCCGGCAGCAGGAGTTGCGCGGTCATGGCGCGGGTGATGTGGTTGGAGGGGAGGGCGGGATAGGTGAGGTAGATGTGCTGAGCACGGATTGAGAGGGGGAGGGCGTTTTCGCGCGCTGCTATTGCTACTGAGAAAGGCAGAAGAATATTGGTGATAAGTATGTCGCTTCGTGCCTGGCCGAGGGGGGAAAAAGCTGTTCTCAGAGCTGCTGTGGTGGTTTTAATATTCCAATACCTGGCGCAGGGTTCGCCAGGCGCCAGGGGCTTGCCAGCGCGTAATCAGGGTATGCAGGGCGCGCAGGCGCCTGGCGTCAAGCGGTGCGGGCTGGGGGGCGCGGCCCAGTGGCTCTGGCAATGGCGAGGGCAGACCCAGCAGGCGCAGGCCGGCGGCGCGAAAGAAGGCTCGATCTCGACCATAGCCCAGACCCTCGGCCAGGGCTGCCAGCAGGCAGAGGTCGTCATTGCTCCAGCTTGAGCCGGGTGGCGCGTGCGTCTCTGCCAGATCCTGGCTTAGAGCCTCGCGTTTTTCATGGAAACGCCGCAGGCCTGCGGCGAGCAGGGTTGAAGTGATGGCCTGGGGGGCGAGTGGTTCGCGCTGGCAGGGCCACGCCGGCTCTAACATGGGAAGGCGCTGGCGTGGGAGATCAAGCAGCGAGCAGTCCGGCACCACGCTGCCATCCAGGCGGCGCGTGGGGAGATCGCTGTCGAGATAGTGAACTACATGGAGGACGACCCGGTTGTAACGCGGATCATCCTGGTGCCCGTGAACAAACCAGTCGCTGGCGCGCAGATGAAACTCCACGTCGCCTACCAGTTCCAATCCGTTATCTCCATCGGGAGCACTAATCTCCTGGCAAGCTTCTGGCAAAGAACTGCTCGGCAACTGGGGAGCACGCTGAGGGGTGCTCTCCGGCTGTGTTTTTGAAGGAGGAAGAGATGGGAGCAGGCGCAGGACCGCGTCGCGCGCGTCCGGGCCAGCCGGACCGCCAGGCTGGCCGCCGTAGAGCAGGAGACAGCGCCGGCCATCCGCCAGGGCTAGCAGCGTATTCGGCCTCAACTCCCACCACGCGCGGGCGAGGTCGCTCTCCTGCTCTCGCCATTCGCGGACCGTGAGCCGCTTCACGAGGACTCCCGCGGCTCGCGGCGTTCCCGGCGAATGACCGGGATTTTTGTAGTGATATCCGTCCCGCTGGCCTCATCCTCAGACGTGACCTCCGCGTTCTGTTCCGCTGCTTTTTCCTGGGCCGCGGCCTCTCTGGCCTCTCTGGCCGCGATCAGCACGGACATAGAGACCAGCAAGGTCTCCTCTTCTTCTACTGACTGCTGAACTGGCGGCGAGAGAAGCGGGACCGTGGGCTGTTTTTTGGTCTCCTCGCCCTCGTTGGGCCGCGTCTGCTCTGTCAGGAGTACAGTAGGGATATCCTGTACCGCCTGGTCAGGAGCGGGCTCGCCAGTCAGCACGTGAGCCAGCGCGTCGAGTCCGCCCTCGTCGATCAGCGCGGAGAGATCGGGTGTGAGCGGTACCTCTGCCGGGTCGAGCGCGGGGATCGGCGTTTCAGGTATGGACCTGCTGGGAAGCGTAAACGCGGGCATGACCACGTGGGCGTCTTCAGCGCCCAGGGCGGGTGCGGACTCTGCTGCTTGTGTGGGTGTGATTGAACTGGCGGGCGAGGTCGTTTGCTGTTGTGAGGCGCGGGCCTGGACCGCGCGCAGGCGTGCTTCAACCTGCATCACGCGCGCGCGCGCCTGAATGAAGCGTGTCATGGCGCTGGCCTGGGCCTCGCGGGCTTCCGCCAGCTTCTTAAGAATGAGCTGTTCCCGTTGCTGCAACTTCTTCAGATCCTTCTGTGCCGAAACTTATTTCTTGCTCTTCGCCTTTTTCGGTCTGGAGCGCTCATCGTCACTCTGGCTTGTCGCTGGATCTGGCGCCTGTGGCAGATTTTGGCGCGCGGCAGTCGATGGGATCACTGCGTTCTGCCGGCGTTTCTGGAGCGTGTCGCCAAAGTGATGACGATGGTAGAGCAGTTCAGTCTGTGTAGTAAAGAGCGAGCGTTTTGTAATGCGGAGATCGTGCTCAATCTCGATCTCCAGGTAGCCGTTATCTTTTTTCCCCGAGGTATCGAGAAGGGAGCCGGCGTTACAACAGAGCAGACGATGCCTGCCGTCCGAAAGATCCCAGACATGGCTGCGGTGGATGTGCCCGCAGCAGAGCAGGTCGACGTTCAATTCAATCAATGTTTGCAAGATATCCGCCGAGCGCGGTACCGTGTCGCCGGGTTTGAGTTTTTTTGTCGGCACCGGCAGGAAGCTATGGTGCGCGCAGAAGACGCGCAGTTCGCCGGGATGGCCGTTGAGAAAATGCTGCGAAGCCAGTTCCATCTGACGCGTCGTAATTTCGGGCGTGCTGTTCAGTCCAGCGGCAGCGATGCGTGCGTCGCGATAGAAGAATTCCGCGCTATCGAAATATTCGAAAAACTTCTCCGGGCGGCGCCCCTTGCCGCCTTCCTGTTCTGGTCCGTCCATCTCGTCAAGCAGTGCGAGTGGATCCGGGTGGGTCAGGAGATAGTATTCGAGATTCCTATAGTCATTGGTAGAGGCCGTGATGGTACGCGCAGCATCGCGGTTGCCGGGGATTGTCAGGACGTGACAGAAGCTCAGCTCATCGATAAAGCGCCGGACGGAGGCAAATTGCTCATCGCGGCCATCCCTGGTCAGATCGCCGGTAATCAAAATATAGTCCGGGCGCGACTCCTCAAACCTGCCAATTGCCTCTTTGAGTAGCGCGTTATTCTCGCCTGACTCCCGGTAATGAATATCAGAAACGTGCAAAATTTTCAATGTTATGTGCCTCTTTCACGCCAGCCTCTATGCTTGTGATTGTGCCAGTGAAACCGTCCCATATGATACATATACCCTGCAGTCTGGATGTATCAGGCCAGGGATTACAACCGAGCTTGCCTCCGTTGTAGGGCTTCTTCCTTCTCCCCTATATTATAGAATCAAGATCGCCAGATGGAAATATGTCAAACGCCCCGTTTGCGCAGGCTGTTATTCAGGGCGAACGGCCAGCGCCAGACCACCAGGATGGTCAGATTGGCGATAAACGCCACGATGGCAAAGGATGCAAAGTTGCTCAACGGCACCGGGTTGAAGCGTTCAACCAGCAGCCAGCGGAAGAGCATGGCTACTGGCCATGAAAATAGCCAGCAGATAAAGGTGCGAAGCATCATTTTTTTGGGATTTGTAGCAATGTCTTCCCGGAAGGCGCCGAGTAAAATTCCGACAAGGAACCAGGCTGCCGCGAACGGGATGGCTACCCAGATGGTCTGGAGGACGTTAATGCCTTTTCCGTGTGCGTTGGTGCCCAACGAGGCAAAGATCAGGAAGCAAAGGATATCGCCGAAAACCAGGGAGATCAAGCGCGCTCTGGGCGACATCTCCTTGACCTGGCGGCGCGGCCTGGCCTCTGGCACTGGCGCGGCGCTCTCTGCGCTGGCAGGCTGCTCCTGATTGGCGGGACGATTCTGATTTTGTTTGCGCCGACGCGCTTTGCTGGCTTTGGGCATGGCTTTGATGTCTCCTTTGGAGGAAATGGGATCGGTTATTTTTGTAACTCCTCAGATTCTCTATTCATATCATATGATTACTCTTCTTTTTTCTCAGCTTGTTCGTGCACCAATTCTTCAACGGCGGCCAGTTCAGTGCGCACACCGCGCACGCGCAGGGCAATAAAGCCCAGGTAGATCAACAGGCCGACCCAGACGATGATGTAGGCGGCGACCAAAAAGGGAAATCCTGCTGGCATGAGCTTCTTCTCCTCTTTATTCCAGGTTAGCGCGCAGACGTTGTGTCAGCGTTTGCGCGCGTTGCAGGTGATACGTTTGAATCATCAGCAGCGCGTAGAGTATTGTAAAGGCGGTCAGCGAAACCATCAGGGTCAGCACAACCGCTGGTGGCAACGCGCCAGACTGGCCCACCTCGGCGGGCGGGTGCAGAGTATTCCACCAGTTGACCGACTCGTAAATGATTGGCACGTCAATCACGCAGATCAGCGCCATCACAGCGCCAGCGCGCGCGCTGGACGGGGTGCGGCCCATATAGTTGCGCAGCATCAGGTAGCCGATATAGATAAACCACAGGATCAGCGTGGTTGTCAGGCGTGCGTCCCAGGTCCACCACGCGCCCCAGGTTGTGCGACCCCAGATCGAGCCGGTAATCAGCGCCAGGCTGATAAACAGCGTGCCAATTTCAGCCGAGGCGCGCGCGACCCAGTCCCAGCGTTCATCCTTTTGAATCAGATAGCCCACGCCTGCCACGGCCATGACTACAAAGGCGAGCATGCCGATCCACGAGACGGGCACGTGCACATAAAAGATGCGCTGTGGCTGGCCCTGGATGGCATCGGTTGGCGCGTAGAAGAAGGCCATCCACAGAGCCAGCACCATGCTCACCAGTGTAATTACCCACAGCACCAGCGAAGCCAGCGGCAGCCGCGCCGGACCTGAACGGCCTGCGACCTCGTTCGCCACTATGGGCGTTTCTTTATTTGCTAAGGCCATATATGCCTCCTGAGTTCTACATTTAGCGGGAGTGCAGAGGGCAGCCAGCCCTCTGCCGGGGTCCGGGGTGTCCCCGGAAAACCTCTTTTCTCTTTTTTACTCACCGCCTACGGCGGCGAGTAAAGGGAGGAAAAAGTTGGGGCACAGCCCCAAGCCCCACGTTAAGGGCGGCAGCCCTTAACAATCCTGCTCAGATTATTCTTCAATAACATATTCAAATAAGATCGTTGACAGGCTGAGGAAGATCACGTCGAATGCGGCGATCAGGCCCAGCCAGGGTGGTTCATTGGCTGTAACGACCATCAGCGCGCCGGTGGCGCGCACACAGGCAATGACGATGGGCACAATCAAGGGAAAAACCAGGATCGGCAGCAGGAGTTCACGCGCCTGGGTTGCCGCGGCCATGGCCGAGAAAAGCGTGCCCACGCTGGCGATGCCGATGGTGCCCAGCAGGACAATTGGCAGCAATCCATCAATGGCAAAGGGTACATTGAAGAGAATGGCAAAAACTGGCAGCGCTACAATTTCGACTACCCCGATAAATAACACATTACCCAACAGCTTGGCAAGGTAGATAGCCTTCCGGTCTACCGGACAGAGCAGGAGCCGGTCAAACGAGCCTTTCTCGCGTTCCGCGGCGATGGTGCGCCCCAGGCCGAGGAAGCTGGCGAAGACAAATGCCACCCACAACGCGCCAGGCGCGACCGCGGCCTTGTTTTCAACGCGCAGGTCGAAGGCGAAGTTGAAGATGACCAGCACCAGCAGGGCAAACAGGCCCATGCCGGCCCACATCTGTTTGCTACGCAGTTCGCAGCGAATATCTTTCCAGAGAATTGTCCAGACCTGGCTGAACAGGCTCACCGAACCACCTCCTCATAGGCCTGGCGGATGCTCTCCTGTTCCAGGTTACTCGTTGCCTGTTGATAGGCTACGCGGCCATTGCGCAGCATTGCGATCTGGTCACTGCGCTGGATTGCGACTTCCAGATCGTGGGTGGTAAAAAGAATGGTTCCGCCCTGCGCACGGTGCTCTTGTAACAACTCGTTCAGCAACTCCAGGCCTTCCTGGTCCAGGCCAGTATCCGGCTCATCCAGCAGCAGCAACCGCGGAGAGTGTAGCAGGGCGCGAGCCAGGGCCAGGCGCTGGAGTTGCCCGCGCGAGAGCGAGCTGGCGCGTTCACGCGCCTTCTTCTGCAGGCCAACGCGCAGCAGCAGATTGGTCGCCCGCGTCTGCGGATGCTCTACGGCGTACATGCGCGCGAAGAAAAGCAGGTTTTCCAGCGCGGTCAGGTCATCATAAAGATAAGGCTGATGGGCCACAAAGCCTACCTTGCGCCTTACCTCGCGCGTCTGTTGTAACAGGTCCAGGCCATCAATCGTCACCTTTCCCTCGCCCGGTCTGGACAGGCCGGCCAGGATGCGCAACAGCGTGGTCTTGCCCGCGCCGTTCGCCCCCAGCAGGGCTACGCGCTCGCCCGCTTGAATGCTCAGATTGACGCCGCGTAAAATGGGTTTTAGACCAAAACTTTTCTTGACTCCTAGGATCGCCAGGTAGGGGGTGGAGCTGCTCACTTCTCCCCCTTGCCACCGCTTCTGGCCGCTTTTCCCGGCGCCTCCACGTGTTTTTCTGCCCGCTTGCTTGCGGGCTCTTTCTCCATCAGTTCGCGCAACTGCGCTTTCAGGCGAGAGCGTCGTTCATAGTAGGCTGCTTTCTTCAATTCGCGGGCCTCAAAGGCCTGGTCCAGCTCCAGCAGATCTTGCAGCAGCGCCTCTTTGGTGACTGGCGCGGCTGCCTTTTTGCGCGCGGGAGCTGGATTTTTGCGTGCTGGCGTATTTTGTCTGCGCCGGTTGTTCGCGGCTTTGACGCGCCGGATATTGTAAACATACCCGCCAATGCCCGCCACGGCAAGCAGAACAATGAGCAACACCACCAGCCAGATCAGGTTAGGATTGAGTGGAGATTGTTGCGGCGTCACCGGCGTAGGTTTGGGCAGACCTTCCAGTTGGGCCTGGATATTTGTGTTGGCGCTCAGGGTCTTGCCCTGGAAAGAATTATAAGTATCGGATTTGGTATTGGTCGGCCCCTTCGGCGTCAGATCCGGCGCCGTGGTCTGGAGATTGGTCGGTGTCAGCAGGGTGAGCAGGACCGTCGGATAGAGCGTTTTATACGTGAAATGATAGCTGGTGCCGCTGTAGGGGACCTGGAACGAGAACGAGAAGCGCGACGTGCCGGGAAGAACCGCGGCAGTTGTGGCGAAGCCTGTATCGACCTGTGTGCTGTTATAGCCATCGAAGCCCGCGCCGGGCGAGAGCAGCTTCGCGCCCTGTGGCAGCGAGAAGCTCAACGCGTTTGGTTTGCCGTGACTGGCGTCCAGCTTGCCAACGTAGGTAGTATTGCCCAGGTTGGTGAAAAAATAGTCTTCTGAGACCGAGAGCATACCCGTGTGTGGATTGGGCTTGCTGATCAGAATCGTCGCCTGTGTGACCGCGATCTCTGCCGTGCTGGTAGTGGCGTCATAGACCGTTAAATCGACGTGTTGATCGGCATTTTTGCTCAGATCGATCAGGTCCGTGTAATACTGCGCGTTCTGGTAGAACGTGTAGACCGCGTACTGCACCGTCGAATCGCTCTGGAGCGCGCTAAAAGAATAATTGCCCTGTGCGTCAGTTGTCAACGTAATCAGGTCTTTCGCCGTATTATTCTCAGCTAACTGGAGCGTCACACTCTGATTGGCCACCGGCGCGTTGTTATGGCTGCCATTCAACAGCCGCCCGGAAATATGGCCAGTGCTCAAACTCGCCGCGCTCACGCTGGCACGCGGCCACAACAAAAACAGCAGCAACGCGCATAGAGCTATGGGCAACAACCGGAAGGCGCGGCGCGCGGAATTGTACATGGGGACATGTCGGAGCCGCGGCTCCGGTGTGATTCGGGTTCCGGGCATAAATGAGGAAGCAAAATTATTCATTGTCGCCCTCCTCTTGTCTGGCAGCTCTTTTCAGTTTGAGCAGTTCGGCTTCGATCTCGTCGTCGAGGTCTTGTGCGCGCTGCTGGCGGTTTTTCATTTCGGAGAGCGCGCGGTTCATGTAGCGTGTGCGCAGGGCGCGGTAGTCTTTTGCGTTGAGGTTGCCCAGTTGAAAATCGAACTCGACCTCCTGGAGAGCCTGGCGGGCGTTCTGCTCCCGTTCGCTCAGATCCTGCGCGACGGGCGCGGGTGATTGCGCCGGGGTCGCAGGCCGCTGGCGGAGCGGGTAGAGCACAAAAGCCAGGGCTGCAAGGCCCAGAAGTGCCGCGACGGTCAATGAAATGGGTTGCATGGCGTCTACTTTATCTCCATCGACGGATCTTCATCCGCCAGTTCTTGTTGCAGTTGTTGCAAATACGGTTCGAGTTCAGGATCAATCTGTGGCTCAACATCTGCCTGTGCTGCGTCTGTCGCCAGTTGCAAGCGACCCTGCGCTCGCCAGTCGCGGGCCACCAGGGCTACCAGGCCCAGGCCGATCAGCAGCATGGCCACTGGCATGAGCCAGGCCAGCAGATTAAAGCCCTGCTGTGGCGGGGTAAGCAGAATATCGTTGCCATAGTGGGCAGCGAAATACTGCAAGACCTGCTGCTCCGACTTGCCCTCCTGCAATTGCTGGCGAATCACCAGGCGCATCTGTTCCGCAATCGAGGCCGACGAATCGGCGACGGATTCGTGCTGGCAGACGGGGCATTTGAGTTGTTCGCCAACGTCGTGAACACGCTGGTCCAGCGTTTGCTGGGGTGGGAGCGCGATCAGCATATACGACCAGAGCGCGCCCACGAGCGCGAGCAGGGCTAGCAGCAGGAGCAGCGGGCGGCGTTGTTTCATACACTGGCCTCCTGATCGGCGCGCGTGCTTGTGCTCGTGGAAGCCACTGGTTCGGCGCGCGGCGAGGCGGCGATCTGGCTGGTGGAGGAAGTCTCACGTGAGTCGGCGGGTATAATCTGTCCACCGCGGCGGCGGCGTCTCTCGGGCCACCAGCAAATGATACCACCAAAGAGCATCATCACGCCACCACTCCAGATCAGAGGTACCAGTGGATTGATAAAGATGCGGAACGAAGCCTGGCCCGCGCCCTTCCAGTCTGCCAGGAAAACGTAGAGATCGGAGAAATTCTGCGTGGTAATCGAGATCTGGCTTGCCGGCTCATTCGCGAAATTGGCGTAGAACTGGCGCGCGGGATAGATATACGCCTGCAATTGGCCGCCGCGCCAGATCTGGATCTGGGCTGCAACAATCTCCACGTCGGGATAGGTGGTATCGGTATTACCAAAATAGACCAGCTTATAGTCGCCAATCGTGACTGTCTGACCTGGTTTCAGGCTGGTGTCGTGTTCTTGCTGGAAGACATGCGAGCCGATCACGCCCGCGGCCAGCAGGATCAGGCCGAGGTGGACGATATAGCCGCCGTAGCGGCGCCGGTAGCGCTGGATCAGGAGAATCAGGGCCAGCGGATAGGGTTCACCATGGCTGTGGCGCACGCGCATGCCGCGCCAGAGTTCATAGAGGATCGAGCCCGCGGTAAAAGCGCAGACCGTAAAACCAAGATTGGCGATGATATCACGAATGCCTGCCAGGGGCAAAATCAGCGCGCACGCGGCGGCGGTGATCACTGGCGGCAGCAGATTGCGCCAGAGTGTACTCGTAGTTGCGCGCCTCCAGGCCAGCAGCGGTCCGACACCCATCATGAAGAGCAGCGCCACAAAGATTGGCCCGTCAACCTCGTTATAGAAGGTCGAGCCTACAGTCTGGCTTAAATGGCCAAAGGATTGCGAAATCAGCGGAAAAAGCGTGCCCCAGAGCGTCGCGGCAGTGATGCCTACCAGCAGGAAGTTATTCAACAGAAAGCTGCCTTCGCGCGAGATCACCGAGTCAAACTCCTGTTCAGGGCGCAGTTTTGGCAGGCGGAAGATAAAGAGTCCCAGGCTGAAAACAATTACGATGCACAGGAAGCCCAGAAAATAGCCGCCGATGGGCGAATACGCGAAGGAGTGGACCGAGCTAATCAGGCCGCTGCGCACCTCGAACGTGCCGAAGATCGAGAGGGCGAACGAGGCGATGACCAGGCCCAGATTCCAGACCTTGAGCATGCCGCGCCGCTCCTGAACCATCGTGGAATGCAGGAAGGCCGTGGCTGTCAACCAGGGGAAGAGCGCGGCGTTCTCCACCGGGTCCCATTCCCAGTAGCCGCCCCAGCCCAGCACGTGATACGACCACCACATCCCCAGTAGCAGGCCAGCCGTCTGAATAGTCCACGCCGCCAGCGTCCAGCGGCGAATCGCGCGCAGCCACTCGCTGTCGAGGCGTCCGGTAATCATCGCCGCCACCGCGAAGGCGAAGGGCAGTGAAAAGCTCATGAAGCCCATCAAAAGCGTTGGTGGGTGAACCAGCATACCGGGATCGCGCAGGAGCGGGTTCAGACCGGCTCCATCGGCGGGCGCGGCGTGGGGGAAGCGCACAAAGGGGCTGGAGACCGTCGCGAGCATCAGGGTGAAAAAGGTCTCGATGCCCATCAGCGTCGCCAGGATATAGGGCATCAGGGCCGCTGGCACGCGGCGCGAGGTCAAGAGAAAGAGAGCGGAAAAGACCGAAAGCATCAGCCCCCAGTAGAGCAGTGAACCCTCCTGGCCGCTGTAGAAAGCAGCCGCGACAAAATACCAGGGCATAGAGCGGTTCGACTGATCGGCCACGTAGACCACGCTAAAATCGTGAATCAGAAAAGAGATGACCAGCGCCGCCGCGGCCAGCAGCATGAAAAACGTCACCACCAGCGTGCTACGCTTCGCGCTAATCACCAGCCGAGGAAGGTTGTAGACGGCTCCCAGCACAGCCGCGATCATTGTATAGACGGCGAAACCAAGCGCCAGAATGAGCGCAATACTGCCTAAATCAGAAAAATACACGCCGGTAAGCCTCTTTTCTCTTCTGTCTGCCTGATGCGAATCTCCAACGGAGGCAAGCTCCGTTGTGACTTACGCCTCAGTTCTGTGCTTAATCTGACGATATGCCCGACGCAGGCAAGCGGCGCCGCTACATTCACAAGTATGTAATTATGCATCAGGGGGTTGGTGTGGCCGCGGTAAACTTGGATGGGCATTTCGTCAGCAGCGTCTGGGCCTGAAAGGCCGAATGCTGGCCACTATAATGTCCCTCAACCACAACCTGAATCCCCGCGTTAAAGATATCTGGAACTACGCCGTTGTAGACCACCGACAGACTCTGCTGGCCGTCAGAGATCACGAATGCCAGGCGCTGCGTGGCGTCGTCGCGCTGAATGGAGCCTTTCTGCACGGTTCCTTCTACACGCACGGCCTGGGAGACACAGGCGGAACACTGCTTCAACTGGGAAACAGTCATATCGTAGGCCGCGTTGCTCTGGGTATTCGCGTAGATCAGATACGCCACCGCGCCCAGGATCACCAACCCGGCCAGCACGATGCTCCACGGCAAACGGCGGCGGCGCGGGCGTTGACCTTCTCCAGTCGTCTCAGGTGACGCGCTTATACTTGTTGACATATGAGTTCCATTAAAACCATTTCTCGCCAGATTTACCTCGGCGCAATCGTCAATTGAAAAAGCAGATTGAGCAGCGCGCCCAGCACAAAAACCAGTGCGCCCAGCACCATCATCAGCCGCGGCGCGGCCTGAGAGAAGCGCGTTGAACGTTTCGCCAGCCTGCGCGCCGTACTCTGTCCCATATAGATCGCCAGCGCGAACATCGCCACCGCGACAGCGATTTTAAGTGCCAGGGTTAGCAGATAAGGCCAGCCCAGTGTCGTCTGCGTCAGCCGATCAAAGATCAGATAGCCCCCACTCAACAGCAGTAAGCCCATGCAGAGATTCGTCAGACGCTTAAAATTCGCCGCGATAGCCGCACCCACCTGGGGTGCCGGACCGGCCAGCTTTAGCGCGGGAATCACCACCACCAGGTACATCATACTCCCGCCGACCCACGCCGCGCCCGCCAGCACATGCACAGCCCGCATCAGCCAATCAATTGCTAGCATTTTTTCCGTTACCCTGGCCTCTGGTCTTTCGTCAATATTGATCCATCCACACCGAGGATACTGCCCCAATACAGTCCACCCCTCCGGTGTGTTCCCATAGATGAGCGTGATTTATTTTGTATAGAAATAGCATCTGCATTATTGATTCTGAGCCTGATACGGGGCTTACGGTTTAACTCGCAGACCTTACAGGCTCCTGAATATTGCTGGCGCTCAGGAATGCAACAGCTTTTGTAGATTTGTTTCTAGCTGCTGGGAGGTGATCTCCATGCGCACCGCGCTGATGACCTTGCCGTCGCGATCAATGAAAATCGTCTCCGGGGTGTAGGTCACGCCGTAGTCTACCAGGGTGGTACCGCTGCTGTCGATGACGCTGGGATAGGTCGCGCCGTGTTGTTTGAGAAAGGCCAGCCCGTCGCTGGTAGTATCCTCCACGTCGATGCCCAGGAAGACCACGCCCTGCTGATGCACGCGTTCCCACTGGGTTTCCAGCAGCGGCATCTCATCCTTACAGGGCTGGCAGGTGGAACTCCAGAAGTTGATCACTATTGCCTTGCCCTGGAAGTTCGCGAGCGAGATTTTCTGGCCGCTCGGACTATTGAGGCCAGGCAGAGTAAAAGCCGGAGCTGACTGCCCGATCAGCGGATCAGCGGGCGTCTTAGACGCGCTCTGGTGAGCAGGCGTCAACAACTGGGTCCAGAGCAGAGCCAGCAGGCCGAGATTGACCACGCTGACTACCGTAAAGGTTAGAATGCTGCGTTTGCGCGAACGCTTGCGTGGGGGATTGGAAGCGGCCCCGGCGCTGTTTTTTCCAATTTCCATGGCTCTCTTTGCATTGTGTTTTATAAACAATAATGGATGTTCTCAGCCATCCATTGCTATGTTCAGGGTACCTCCTCGCCGCTTTGACGCGAAAAACAGCGATTTAGCTGTTTGTCAAAGCGGAATAAGAGGATAACGATGGCGAGTATTTTTGCCCAACCTCGCCCAGCACAACCTGGCGGGTCGGGCGTTTGCCCAGAGTCCACCAGAGCAGGCCGGCCAGCATGACCAGCAGCCCGGCACCCGCGATCAGCAGTTGCAGCATCAGGCCGATCACCACCAGGAGCAGTCCCGCCGCGGTCAGCAGAGGGCTGATACCAGCCGATGAGACTATCGAGGCTGTGGAGTTGGGAACGATGCCCCGGCGCGCCGAGATTTCAATGGCCGCGCTAGTCTCCAGCAGATTCTCAATCGTCGCGTGAAGCATACGGGCATCGAAAGGTTTAGCCAGGTACTCGCGCAGGGGCAGACTGTAGGCGCGGGCGGCAAACTGCACGCGCTCCCAGGCCAGTACTACCATCGGCAGGGTTGAAAGATAGGGGTGGTGCTGGACCGCCTCCAGCAGAGAGGTGTCGTCGCGATAGCCATTATCAATATCCAGGACCAGCAGATCAGGGTCCGCGATGGGCTGATCCGCCAGCGCGGCCAGCGAACTGACCTCGATAACCTGCATTCCCCTGTGCTCCAGGCCCAGAGCGATCAGGCGCCGCAGAGACGTATCCGGCTCGATCACAAGAACGGTAGATCTGGAATCGTGCTGCATCTCTTCTCTCTCCATGCGCAGGCATGCGCCGCTAAATATTCGGTATTGTCATCAAGCATACGCGCCTGACATTACGATAACTTTGCTGCGGAAAAGACAAACCTTACAGCAACCTGAATAGAAAAATGAGTAGCATGAATCCTCAGCGCCTGCGGCGCTTCGCCAGG
>DASVMX010000186.1:0-3781 GCA_036384215.1 Ktedonobacteraceae bacterium
GTCATAGCCCCGCAGGCGAAGTATATGCCAGTTAAAATGGCTGTTTCCGTGATAATGCTGGTTGATCCTTCTGTATCCCACTGATCTCCCTGAAAGGACCATCTGATTGCCACCATTCGTACTATTATCCAGATTATGGCCCCGATTATCACCGACATTGCCTGAATTACCCTGGCGATGTACATCCACAATACGGTAAAAGTGGTCGTAGTCGGCATTTCCGTGAAAATATTGGTTAATCTCCGGGAAACCAGGGCCGCCACGAGACGGGTGCCATCCCCAGGGCTGATGCTGATGGAACGCCCTTTTCCCTCTCCACCTGTGGGCGGACGTGGTCACCAGGGCCCTGGCTGTCGAAATCTTCACTCGCGCGGGGGCGGCGTAAGCAGATAGAGTTGCTATGGCCAGACAAAAACAGGCGAGCAACAGGCTGAAAAGAATCCGATAAAGACCTTTACTCACAATTACACCTCCTCCTTTTCATTTTACACAGACAAAAAAGAAGTATGGGGCATACCTTCTTGTGCACGTGTATACTGAAAGCGGTCTGGCAAAAGCCGTGGAGTTTTTGTTCCTTGAGAAAAGGCCGTGTCTGGGAGAAAAGATCTGCATGCCACAAAACACGCCTGAAAAGCCTCATCCGCAACAAGGTCTTTCGCACAAGCAGAGAGAGAACCTGCGCAATCTGCGCTCGCCCGCGCCTGGCTATCTGGCTGCTTTTGTCTTTGTAATTTTGCTCTGGCTGCTTGAAAGGCTGGATGCCAAAATTCCACTGGCGGGCAGATTCACTCAATGCTACAGATCAGCCCCAGCCCCTGCGCGGCAGCCATGTCGAGCGCGCGATGAAACTCGGTCGCGTGAGATGGCAACACTTCGTCAATCAGGCGATAGCTCTCGGGCACGCCAGGATGTTGATAGCGGAAACGGAGATAATCGGCCTCGGCCTCGGCCTGGTCGGGATTGAGGATACCACGCAGGCTGGTGCCCAGACGCCATACTTCGTCCGGGGTGAGATAGCCGATAAAGATGCCATAGGGCTCGCTTGGCTCGTAGCCAAAGGGCATACGCCGCCGCCCGCAGGCCAGGTATTCAAACAACGCCTGCGCACGCACCGAGATGCCAGCCAGCCAGCCGCGCAGTTGCAAGGCATTGGGGTGCGCCCCAAGCGCGATCCCACCCGGCATGGGACGCGTATACTCCTCAAAATCCTCTTCGTCTTCTTCATCCTCCAACAGATCTTCCGGCAAATCGTCCATACACGCGAAATTGATCTCGCCCTCCGACCAGCTGGATTCTTCGCTCCTCAATGGCTGGGTATCCGGCCCTATGTCGCTTGTCCCACCGCTCAACTGCTCATTTATAAAGGGCATCTGCTCACTCATATCGCGCGCCAGTTCGCCCAGGCCGGCTTCGTGGAGCAGGGAAAGCACTTCGCTGCGCTCCACCTGCGTGCCAGCCAGGTGCTGCATCTCTTCATCCTCTTCCAGCTCCAGCGATATCTGGGAACCCGGACCCGGCTGCTTATATTCGTCTTCGCTCCACGGCAAACAATACGTCTCAATCAGCGCGCCCCAGACAGAGCGAATCGGTTCGGGATTTTGATAGAGTTGGGGAGCGTGCCGGTACATATAACTATCGCTGACGGCGGTAAAATGCTCGGCGGAACACAGTTTTTGGTATTCGCGCCGGCTATATGGCCCCAGCGGCAGCGTCTCCGCGAAAGCCTGCGCGCGCGGCCAGATGCGCGCTCGTTGCAGGGCCGCGGGCATAAACGCCTCCTCGCGCGCGCAACGCGTCTCTTTAAACAGCCGCGCTATCGCCTTCTCGTCCCGCTGGACAAACCATTGCTCAAACGCGGGCATGATGTGTTCCGAATACGCCGTCCAATCAAAACCATGCACCTGTATCATCGTAATCGCTTCCCCTTGCCTCACTACTATTTAACCTGACAGCAGAGTTGTCCTTTCCCTTTGTGACTCTTCATAGCATACAGTATAGCATTCTTCTTCACAACCTCCTGCAAAGAAGCCGCGTTTCTCCCGCTGAAGTTGGAGGCAAGCTCCTCCTGCCTTGCTGCCGCAGAGCGAATTCCAGAAGCTCCCCTCTTTTCACATGAGCGCGGGGAGATTACAATAGAGGTAAGGAGACGACATAGGCGGATACCGTCAGGCAAAAGAGAAAGCAGGAATAAGCACATGCATATCGTGACGATTGAGGAGATGCGCGTACTGGAGAGCAGGGCGGATCGCGAGTATGGTCTGAATTCGTCGCTTCTGATGGAAACGGCGGGCAAGAGCGCGGCAGAATTGCTGGCACGCGAGCTGGGGCCGGTCAGCGGGCTGGAGTTTCTGCTGTTGATTGGGCCGGGCAATAATGGCGGGGATGGCCTGGTGATTGCGCGCCATCTGCAAGAATGGGGCGGACTGGTCAACCTCTATTATTGGAAAGAACGACGCCTGGTGATCCACAATGAAGAAGTGTCTCGTGAGCAGACAGCGCAAAGTCTGGAACAGGCGATTAAGAGTTCGCGTGCGATTCTGGATGCGCTGCTGGGCATCGGACGCGCTCGCCCATTACCCGATGATATGCGCGCCCTGCTACAGCGCGTCCACGAGGAGCGCAACCAGCGCGAGACGCTGTGCCTGGTAGCCATCGATCTTCCCACAGGAATGAACGCGGATACCGGCGAGGTCGATCCAGGCACGATCCCTGTGGATCTGACGATCACACTGGCCTGTCCCAAACAGGGCTTTTTCTTCTTCCCGGCGCGCGGCTACCTGGGCAAGCTGCTGGTCGGCAGCATTGGCCTGCCCCCACAACTGGAAGCCGACCTGCATACTGAGATGCTGACTGATACGCTGGTGCGCAAACTGGTTCCCGAGCGGCCCCTGGAAAGCAACAAGGGAACGTTTGGCAAAGCCATGCTCCTCTGTGGCTCGCTGCCCTATCCCGGCTCGGCCTTCCTGGCTGGCAGTGGAGCCGCCAGAACAGGCGCGGGCCTGATTACCATGGCTGTCACCGAACAGATGCTCCCCATCTACGCTGACACCCTTCACGAGGCCACGTTCCTGATCTTACCCCCGGAAGAAGAGGAAAGCCACAAGCGCGTCGATGTCCTGATGGAAAATATCGCGGGCTACCGTTCGCTGTTGCTTGGGCCTGGCCTGGGACAATCTCCCTATACGCGCGAGGTCATTCTCTACATCCTGGAACGCCTGCGCGCTATGCCAGTCGAGCAGCGCCCGCGCCTGGTGATTGATGCCGATGGACTCAACAATCTCTCGGCCCTGGAATACTGGTGGACGCTCCTGCCGCCGGAAACGGTTATCACCCCACATCCAGGCGAAATGGGACGCCTGTGCAAAGATCTCAAGGTCTCAGGAGGCTCTCTTGATCGCCTGGACCTGGCGCGCGCCAAAGCCAGTGAGTGGAAGGTCACGCTGGTCCTTAAAGGTGCCTGCACAATCATAACCCAGGCCGACCACGCCGGCAGCGTCTACACGCGCATCAACTGGAAGGCCAATCCCGCCATGGCCAGCGCTGGCACTGGCGACGTACTGGCCGGCATGACTACGGGCTTCCTGGCTCAAGGTCTCTCACCCTTTAACGCCGCCAGCGCGGCTGTCTACCTCCACGCCAGCGCTGGCGAACGTATCAGTGCTGAGATCGGCCAGGCTGGCCTGCTCGCCTCAGACCTCCTCTCCCAGATTCCACGCGCCCTCCACAACCTCAACGCTAAAGAATAAAGATTTGCGAAAAGAGGTATTGTGGCACAAACGAG
>DASVMX010000187.1:0-4495 GCA_036384215.1 Ktedonobacteraceae bacterium
GGGGCGCACGGCGCCCCGCTCACAAAACCCCTTGTTTTTCCTGGGGCGGGGGGAAAACGCGTTTTGTCCTGATTTTGCAAAATCAGGGATGACTCATACTTCCTGGTCAGGACATAAAAATAGATCGCCGTTTATCTGCGCATGGGCGGGCCAGGCGGGCCAGGTTTGCGGCGGTCCTGACGCAAGCCACGAATCATAACGCCTATCAGAAGACCTGCACCCACGGCAAACCACAGCAGCATGTCCCCCCACAGATGGGTAGATGATGAAATCAGAGCCTGCCCCGGATCACTCGGATCGTAGAGTACAGACACGCTCTGGCCATTCTGATAGGCCGATTCATCGTAGAACGCGGCAATAAATTGCTGGTGAGAAAGAGCCATGTCAAAGGGGTAAAATTTGCTGGTACTCCCCTGCCGGGTCCTGAAGGTAACATATGGGTGAGAGGAACACGCACTATTGCTATCGCATTGCTTGCCCTCGTGATAGACACCTTTGACCGAGACATTCTTATGCACAGCAGTATCCGACTGGTTCCACATGTAAAAACCCAGAACCAGAGAAGTAAAAAGGACCAGAATAAGCACTATCCGCGAGAGCATAAGGTCACTCCTTCCATGAAGTGCCAGGCACTATATTCACATTCTTCGATTTTTAAGAGCGCGGAATGGCGCTACAGCATACCGAAGACGAATCATAGAAGAACGTTATCCGCTACCATGAAATACAGACTCCTCACAATATACGAACGCGAGAAGTCAGAGTTATGAGATGGTCAGGCTTTAGAGTGTGACGCGGTTGCCGCCCGCGGGCATGGTGAAGCGCAGGAAGCCGTTCTGAGCCAGGCGCGTACAGATGACCGTCAGGGTGTAGAGCGCGAAAAAGAGCGCGACATTGATCAGTTCATAGATCCCGAAATCGAGCAAGCTCAGATGAGCGTTGCCGCTGACGAAGAGGCGCCACAAAACCGGCCCCTGCTGAACGCCCAGGAAGATGTAGATGGCCATACCCGCGACCAGGGAAAGCACAATATCGATGCCCAGACAGAGCGCGGCCATGCGGGGTCCCAGCAGCCAGAAGCGCCGGCTCAAGCGTTCGCGTTTGCTTGCCTGCTTGATTCTGCGCGTAGCCCAGAAGGGAGCCAGCAAAAACTGGAGACAGAGAAAACAGACTGGAGCGACCACCACAAGCCAGCCGGGGAAAAAAGCGGGAGTAATCAAAGCCCCCAGGCGACCCAGCGTGTAGAGAACCACGCCCTCTATCACGCCGCGTCGATAACTCGTCTTATCAAACATGTCTCAGACCAGGCATTCGTTGTTTAGTGACAGCCACAGCTCCCACCGCCACAGCCGCAGTCACCGCCGTCAGAAGAAGAGGAAAAATCGTCATAGCTGCCATACTCGCCAGCTTTGCCCGCGAAGGCGAACGTGGAGAGCAAACGGCGAATCTTTTCGCTATGGCATTTCGTACATACCACGTCATCAGCGTGCTGGTGGCTGACCAGCAATTCAAATTTTGCTTTGCAATCCGAGCAATAGTATTCATATAAGGGCATAGAAACTACCTCCAATTTTCGCGAAACGACCACAGGATCTTTCTTATTGTAGTGTCCTGTTCAACTAACGTCAAGAGTACTATACGCAATGGCGCTTTTTCCTGTTTTATCTAAAGAGGCAAGGCAGGCTCGCCTCTGTTATCTGCTTGTTGGATATGGGATAATAGGGGCGTGTTTTCTTCACAGATTAAAAAATCAGCAATCACGGGGGTCATGGTGATGGCCCTGGATAGAGGATGAGATATGGCACTGACAATAGGTATTATTGGTCTTCCCCAGAGCGGGAAGACGACGCTTTTTAACACCCTGACGCGGGCAAACGCGCCCATTAGCGGCTACGCGACCAGTACGGTCCAGGCAAATGTGGCGATGGTGCAGGTGCCAGACGCGCGCCTGCAGCCGCTAACTGAGATTTTCCACCCTAAGAAAACGACTCCTACCACGGTGGAGTTTGTCGACGTGGCCGGAGTGGGCCAGCACAGCCAGGAGAGCGGCGAGAAGCGCCAGGGGCTGAGCGCGGAGTTTCTGGGACATATTCGCAACGCCGACGCGCTGGCCATCGTTCTGCGCACGTTCGAGAACAGCAATGTGCCCCATGTCTACAATACGCTCGATCCGAACCGCGACCTGGATAGCCTGAACACCGAGCTGGCGCTGACCGACCTGGCCAGCGTAGACAAGCGCATTGAGCGCACTACCAAGGCGGCGAAATCCGGTGATAAGAAATACGCTCAGGAACTGGAGACGCTGCGCAAGTTGCAGGAGGCTTTGAACGAGCTGCGGCTGATCAGCAGCGTTGAGCTGGACGCACAGGAGAAGAGTGTGCTGAGCGAGCTTTTCCTGCTGACCACCAAGCCGCGCATGTACGTGCTCAATGTCAGCGAGGACGCGCTGGGCGAGGCAAACGAACTGCTGGAAAACGTCGCGGCTGGCAGGGATGTGAATGAAAGCGCGCTCTCCGGCGAACTGAAAGGTGTGTTAAAGATCGCGCAGCGCGCAAAAGCCGAGGGCGCTGAGGTCGCCTCCGTCTCAGCGCGCCTGGAGGCTGACCTGGTCGAACTGTCAGAGGAGGATGCCGCGGAATATCTCGCATCGCTTGGCCTGCCCAAACTTGGCGCGGACCGCGTGATTCAGGTTGGCTATCGCCTGCTCAACCTGATCACCTTCCTCACCGCTGGCGAAGACGAAGTGCGTGCCTGGACCGTCACCAGAGGCGCCAAAGCACCCGAAGCCGCTGGCAAAATCCACTCCGACATCGAACGCGGTTTCATCCGCGCTGAAGTCACCAGCTTCGACGATTTTATGGCCTGTGGCTCCTTCGCGGCAGCCTCCAAGAAAGGCCTCCAGCGCCTGGAAGGCAAAGACTACGTTATCAAAGACGGCGACATCGCCCACTTCCGCTTTAATGTCGGGAAATAACCACATGGGTTAAGTCAGAGCACGAAGAAGGCCAGATAGTTTCTCGATGGAGGTTCTCATGCACGACTGGTCCGTGGGAATCCTGGTCGCGGTCAAGAAATCATGAATGTTGAGACTCGCGGACTACTCTGTTACAATAGCACACAAGCAATGAAGAACAGAACCTATTTTATTTCTAATTTGTGAGGCACAAGATGAACCTGTACGAAGAATTTCAGTGGCGAGGGATGCTCTACGACGCGACCGAGGGAATACACGATGCACTGGCAAAGCAGCATGTGACTGGCTACATTGGTTTTGATCCAACTGCGGCAAGCTTGCACGTTGGTTCGCTGCTGCCGATCATGGGCCTGGTGCGAATGCAGCGCCACGGGCACACGCCGATTGCCCTGGCCGGCGGCGGCACTGGCCTGATCGGCGATCCCAGCGGCAAAACGACCGAGCGCCAGTTGCTGACCAGAGAGAAGCTGGCGGAAAACCTGGCAGGTATTCGCGGACAGCTCGCGCACTTTCTCGATTTTGAGAACAAGACCAATCCTGCCCTCCTGCTCAATAACGCGGACTGGCTGACGACTGTCGGCATGGTCGATTTCCTGCGCGATGTGGGTAAGCATTTTACAGTCAACTATATGCTGGCCAAAGAATCGGTCAAGCAACGCTACGAGCGAGGCGATGGCATTTCGTTCACTGAATTCAGCTATATGCTGCTCCAGTCTTACGACTTCCTGATGCTGCACGACAGCCACAATTGCACTCTGCAGATGGGCGGCAGTGACCAGTGGGGCAATATCGTCGCGGGCACCGAGTTGATTCGCAAGCTGCGCGGAAAGAAAGGCTATGGCCTGGTCTTCCCGCTTGTGACAACCAGCGCGGGCGTGAAATTTGGCAAGACCGAGGCTGGCGCGGTCTGGCTCGATCCCCAGTTAACCTCGCCGTTCCGCTTCTACCAGTTCTGGCTGAATACCGACGACCGCGACGTGGTGAGATATCTCAAATTCTTCACCCTGCTGGAGCAGCCAGCAATCGCCGAACTGGAAGCCAGCCTGGAGGCCGCGCCAGAGAAACGCGAGGCCCACCGCTGCCTGGGTGAAGAGGTTACGCGCATGGTTCATGGCGAAGATCAGTTGCAGCGTGCTCTACAGGCCACGCATGTCCTCTTCGGCGGCGAAATCGCCGGCCTGAGCGCGCGCGATGTGCTGGACATCTTCGCCGACGTGCCTTCGCACAATTTCGAGAAAAGCGCTTTTGAGGGAACAGGCCTGCCCCTGACCGACGCAGTCGTGTCCTGCGGCATCGCGCCCTCGAAGGGCGCGGCCCGTCGCCTGATCGAAAGCGGCGGCATCTACGTCAATAACCGCCGCGTCTCCGATACTCAGGCTGCGCTCGACCGCTCAACCCTGATCGAAGGCCAGTACCTGGTGCTGCGCAAAGGCGCCAAAGACTACCACCTGGCCCGCGTCATCTAATCCTGGGAGGCAAGCTCCCAAATACAAGGTGGAAAACGCGAGCAATTTGAGCGGC
>DASVMX010000188.1:0-3340 GCA_036384215.1 Ktedonobacteraceae bacterium
GGCGCGCAACTCCGCGCCCGCCGTTCTCTGCTCTCGTTTGTTTACAGTCAAGGCTTGATAGGCTATACTATCAGGAAAAAAGAGGACGACGCAAACACGTGAACACCCCAACCCCTGGTAATTTCTGGCAAACAGTAGCAAAACCCATCTTGATTCTGGCGCCGATGGAAGATGTGACAGATACCGTACTCAGGCAAGTGATAGCCCGATGTGGGAAACCTACGGTCTTTTTTACTGAATTTACTAACGTTGAGGGGATGTTTTCAAAGGGGGCAAAACATGTTGTCCACAGACTGCAACATACCGAGATAGAGCGGCCACTTGTCGCCCAAATCTGGGGGTCTCAGCCTGAGAACTTCTTTAAAGCAGCCCAAAAGCTGATCGACATGGGCTTCAGTGGCATAGACCTTAATATGGGCTGTCCAGCTCAGGGCCCTGTCAGTAGAGGAGTCTGTTCAGGTTTAATCAATGACCGAACACGCGCTAAAGAGATTATCGAGGCAACCCAGGCAGGGGCAGCAGGCATCATACCTGTAAGCGTCAAAACACGCTTAGGTTTCCGGGCTATCGACTTCGAGTGGATACAATTTGTCCTTGAACAGAAACCGGCGGTCTTAACCGTTCATCTGCGCACCGTCTCCGAAATGTCAAAGGTTCCTGCCCGCTGGGACAAGCTGAAAACTGTGGTGGAGATGCGCAACGCCATGCAGAGCGATACGCTGATCATCGGCAATGGTGATCTCAAGACTCTGGACGATTCGTATCAGCGAGTCACCGAAGCCGGGGCCGATGGCGCAATGATAGGCCGGGGCATCTTTGATGATCCCTACATCTTTTCGGGCAATACCTCTTTGAGCGACAAAACGCCGGAAGAAAAGATGCAACTCCTGCTCGACCACATGCACCTGTGGAGCGAGACCTGGGGCACAAGCAAGCACTTTCCCACACTGCGTAAATTTTTCAAAGTCTACGCCAATGGCTTCCCAGGTGCCCAGGATCTCCGCATCCAACTGATGGAGACGCAAACACCCGAAGAGACGGAACAGGTGGTCGCAGCCTTCCTGCAATCCCTCCCTATCCATTCTTGAGCAGATGAAAGAGCTGAATTGCTGAGATGAGCGCAGCACGCTGCGCTCATCTCAGCAATTCAGCTCTTTCATCTGCTCATATCTGTACCTCGCCCAGGCGCCAGGAATCTACTGCATTTTCCACGGATTGAATATAGGCATCCACGTCGTTGTTATCGTCACTGGGCGCGTAGACAGGCACGATCCTGTCAATGGTTGAGAGCTTCCATTTTTGCACATACTGCTTCTGGATCAGGCGGTACCAGTCCTCGAAACCTTCTTCCCAGGTTTTATACTTGCGATACCCGTCATAGCTCTCATACCCGGCTGTGGCGCGGATATTGCCGAGCGAAAGCGTCACACGGGCCACGCCTGTAGTACCAAAACTGCTCTCATGCATAAAAAAGGCCAGGGCATAAACCGGATCGATCTGGTATTTCGCCCCTAAATCATACAGCGCCTGGCCCTTGCCGCTCGCGGGCGAGCCATAATAGTCAAGCACCTGGTTAATAAAATCAGCGCTAATCGTCGGCGAGCCGGTGACCTCGTAACGGGTATCCAGGTGAATGCCCCTGTCCAGTGAACTGGCATGGCTGAGCATCCAAACGGCCCCCAGAACCACAATTACCAGAACGAGACCCGCCACTGCCGCATAAGAAGTGAGGCTCTGGCCTCGTTTTTTTGAGCCATATCGGCTTTTGCGCCGCTTTTTCAATTCAGGCATGAATAGTTGTTCTCCGCGTCCAGGCAAAAACGTGTGAATCTTTAATAATATATTTATACTAATCGATCCTACGTTTGGGCGCCGTGTTCTGTTTCACAAAATCCGGCGTATAGCCCTGTTACTTCCTCCACGCTATGCTCAAACTTTTCTTCGCGCTATCCAACCTCAACAAAAATCCTGGTAGGAGGTGATACAATGCTATAGAATGTTGCCATGGTGGCAACGCGCTGTCCAATGGCAGGCAGCATATATCGTTGAAGATAGAAATCCTGGTTCAAAACGAAAGGCAGACTTTCTTAATGGCAGATACGCTCGCTTCCCGTCCGGTGACGCCTCCGGCGATTGATCTTTATAATATTGACCATCTTCTCAGCGAGGAAGAGCGCATGGTGCGCGATACGGTGCGCAAGTTTGTGCAGGATCGTGTGCTTCCGATTATTGGCGAACACTTCGAGGCCGGTACCTTCCCGCGCCAGTTGATTCCTGAGCTGGCCGAGCTGGGCCTGCTGGGTATGCACCTGGATGGGTATGGCTGCGCCGGTCTGAGCGCGGTCTGCTACGGTCTGGCCTGCCAGGAACTGGAGGCGGGCGACAGCGGCCTGCGCTCGTTTGTCTCAGTCCAGGGCTCGCTGGCCATGTTCCCGATCTGGAAATTTGGCTCGGAAGAACAGAAAACGCACTGGCTGCCGAAAATGGCAAAAGGCGAAGTGATTGGCTGCTTTGGCCTGACCGAGCCTGACTCCGGCAGCGATCCCGGCAGTATGCAAACCAGGGCGCAACGCGACGGCGATTCGTATATTTTAAATGGCACCAAGATGTGGATCACGAACGGCGGGATTGCTGACCTGGCGGTAGTCTGGGCCAAAACTGACGAGGGCATTCGCGGCTTCCTGGTTGAGCGCGGTACACCTGGCTTCACCACCAGCAACATTCATCAGAAGCTCTCCCTGCGTGCCTCGATCACCTCTGAACTCCATTTCGCCGACTGCCGCGTGCCTGCCTCAAATATGCTGCCCGATGTGCGCGGCCTGCGCGGTCCTCTCTCCTGCCTGGATGAAGCGCGCTTCGGCATCGCCTGGGGCGCGACCGGCGCGGCGCGCGCCTGCTACGAGACAGCGCTCGACTACGCGAAAACACGCGTGCAATTCAACAAGCCGATTGCTAGCTTTCAGCTCGTTCAACAAAAGCTGGCCATCATTGCCACCGAGCTGGTCAAAGCCCAACTGCTCTCGCTGCAACTGGGACGCCTGAAAGACGAAGGCCTGCTCCATCCCGTGCAGATCTCGCTCGCCAAGCGCAACAATGTGCGCGAAGCCCTCAAAACGGCCCGCGAGGCCCGCAGCATCCTCGGCGCCAATGGCATCACCCTCGAATATCCGATCAGCCGTCACTCCAACAATCTGGAGTCCGTCTATACCTACGAAGGCACCGACGATATTCACACCCTGGTCATCGGCCAGGCCATCACCGGCATGAACGCGTTCTCCTGAATCTGAGCGTATACTGAGAGGCCGAGAGCCCGGACCTCCAGCGGCGTGCCGCTGGAGGT
>DASVMX010000189.1:0-7320 GCA_036384215.1 Ktedonobacteraceae bacterium
GGACGCTGCACCGGAGACAGCAGCGTGACCTGCCCAATTGCGTAGAGAATCCCCTCGAACCCCTGCGTTGTATCACCAGCCGCCACGCGTTCCTGCACAAAGGCCAGCGCCCGCCCGGCAGCGCTCAGCGACGCCTCTCCACCGTGCAGTAGGCTCACCATCTCCACAGGCAGTCGCGCGTCGGCTACCGCCAGTTCGTTGACATTCCCCAGGTGCTGCAGAGCCGCCCGGTATGCCCGGTTCAGATCAACCACCGACTCCCCCAGCAACGCGCCCGTGCGCGCCTGCCCCTCGCGTTGATAGGTCACTAATCGCATCTGCTTTGTTCTTCCTCTCCCAGGTATCTACAAAGTGTATACTGTATACAATATAAAAACGCGCTGCGTTTGTCAAGACAAATGCAGCGCGTTTGCTCGTTAGAGTTTCCTGCTGCCCCAGACCGTCAGCAAAAGCATGACTGAGCAAAAATCTTCTTCGAGCATTTCAAGCAGACATTGATGAGAGAGATCACGCCACTCATTGGCAGTCGTGATCTGCATCTTCACGAGAAAAGGTTCGAGGAGTTGGAAGGCCATAGAAAAATCGCGATAGAAACCCTCGTGTGCTTCACTTCCAAAGGAAATATCAATCGCGTGCGCCATTCTGCCCAACACTGTCAGGCCAGACTGGCGAAAAAGAGCAGGCAGCATCTGGATAATCCCCTGATTATAGCCAGTTGCTGAGAAATTGAGACCAGCGCGTCTGACTGCCTCGAAAATGAGGTGCCAGGTTTTTTCAAAGTGAGGTTTGTTGGAGCTACCCAATTCAGATTCTGTCAGGCGCATCACGCCGCCGGGTCTCAAGACGCGTGAACATTCTCTAAAGAAAGTGGGCCAGCTCTCGCGCAGCATAAAAGCACTGATCAAGCGCGCATTGACCAGGTCAAACGAGTTCATAGGAAAATCAAGGGGCTTCAGGATATCCATGACACGAAAACGCACATTCGCGCGCTGCTGTACCTGAGCCTGACTCTGTGCATAGGTAATCATCCGTTCGCTGATATCAACACCCACCACCTCTATGTCTGAATAGGCATAAGCCACTTCAAGCGGCCAACCGCCAGGACCACAGGCCAGATCAAGCACGCGCTGAACTTCACTGAGATCGGGTTGTTCTGGAAAAATTCCACCCATGCCCGCGGTGATCAACTGATCCTGGCGCAAGAGACGCGCCATCTCAGCAGCGCTGTGCGCATCCACAACATAGGTGTTCTTCTCCCCTTCCTCAAACGCTTCTTGCTCCTGGGACATAGATGCGCTCTCCTCTCTACTGTTCTGGCGTGCTCACGACTTCGTTTTGCAAGAAAACGCGCAGCAGCACCTCTTCAAGTTCCTGTACAACCAGTTCGCGAGCCTTGCGCAAAACTATGTACTGTCCCTGGGCAGAAACCTCGCTCAGTTTCTGAACAACCCGGCGCTGATAGCCTGCAAAATAAGGAAGTTGGAGCGCGTAGCGCGGCATCATCTGCAAATCTATCTGTTTAGAATCAAAAAACTCTTCTGCATCAAAAATACAGGTCGCCAGATACGAATAGTCCTCAAGAAGCGCGAGACGGGCAGGCGTGAAAAAGAAATCTTGCGTACTGGCCACAAGCAAACAGCCAGCAATTCGCGCATGGCGTAAAAGAGGAAAGGCTGCCGCGCTTCGTTCGTGATCGCGCCAATGCGCTGGCAAGGTGCTCATTTCGTCGCGACTGTTAATCACAAAAGAATGCATCTGCTCAACAGCATAGCCCACCAACGATTCCGAACCCAGAAAAAATAAGCGCTCAGACAGGTCACGCGGCCAGGGAGGAGTTCCCAGGCCTTCTTGTTCACATAAACTGCGAACCAGCTTCCCTTCGCGTGGAGGCACACAGATAGCCAGGGAGACCAGAAGCCCGTAGCGTTCTGGATCAAGCTGAGCCACAATCTGTTGTAAAACGAGATCTAGCATCGCCTGGCGGCAAAGCGGCTGAGGCGTCAGAGACAGATTGTTCAGAACACGCGCGTAAAACTCGCCCGGCACTGTGGCGGCAATTTCTTGCTCCAGCCATCCTTCCTCGCGTAAGAGGGGAAAATCGATAAGAAGCAGACGTTGAAAAAGAGGTACAGCTTCCGGCGCGATATTACGCAAAAGCAGGCGCATATTCTCAAGATGAGGCCGGTTACTACCATCAGCCCAGCGGTGAAGCGTCACTGGCCTGACACGCGCAGCCTGCGCCAGGCGAGCTTTCTCTTGAGGCTCAGCAATCAGTCGTCCCAGCATCTCTCTCCAGGTGGTCGCCTTCTGAAGTTCAATCATTCTTTTTTTCATTGCAAAATCTATTTCCAATACATAGCAGGATATTGCACGCTCATTTTTCTTCAGCCTATCAGCAATCGTATCATTTCCCATTTCAAAAGACAAGACAAGAAGCACAAACATATTCTCAAAGTGCGCATAAATATGCTGTCATTGTTAACACAATAAAGAAACGAATACTTCGTCTGCTGTTTGAAAATTAGAGGACGCGCATCACAATGACTAACAGTACGCCAACGGCGATAACCGGGAGGGTGAGCAAGATGCTGCGCAGGCCTACCAGGGGTTTGCGCGCCACCAGCCAGAAGATTACGACGTTTTCCAGCAAGCCAACCACTGTAGCCAGGAACATTGCAATCGCGGCTGGCATTCCACCAACCATGCTCTGTGCCAGTTCCTGTCCCACCAATACCGCCGAGGAGGCCGCGCTGGCCAGAGCGCCAACGACGATCACGACCAGGAAGCCAAAGGAACCAAAGAGAAACTTTGCCGCTCCGCTAGCAACCGTCAGGCTGAGAAAAAGCAGGCCAAAGCCGCAGACCGAACGCAGAGCCAGCGGCGATTTCAGCGTCTTTCCCCTGTCCGGCCTTTGATCGGGCTGCGCTGGACGCGTCTCCATAGACGCGCCTCCTGTTTCTCCGAGTTCTACCTGCGTCTCTTCCTCGAATAACGGCGCTGGTGCCCCCGCGCTCGTGGACGACTCTGGCACTTGCTGCTGGCGGCCTGCTGACTCTGTCTCTGACTTGCCGGGTTCGGGTGGTTCGCTTGAGGGACCACTCACCGCTCGCGAGCCAGGCCTGCTCGGGTAAACCTGCCTGGTGCGCCAGAGAGCCAGTCCGGCCATGGCGGCTGCCAGCAACATCATTGGCAACAAGATAATTACAGTGGACAGGCTACTCCGCCAGTTCAGAGGCAGCGAGAAAAGCAGCACCAGCAGCCAGTTGCGAAAAATCATCGCGGTATCGGCCAGCAGGATGTCACCCGGCGCCTCAGCTTCGATACGGGCATCGGTCCGGGCATCCTGGCCTAGAAAAAGCGAAATGGCCGCGCTATTCACCAGACCCCCCAGCAGCGCGCTATAGAGAATACCGCGATGACCGAACATGCGCAGCAGGATATAGTTCAGAAATTGCAAAGATGAAACCAGAATCACGGTCAACCAGACAGAGCGCGCATTGAGAATATGCCAGGGGTCGATTGTCTGAGAGGGCAGAAGAGGATAGACGACAACGGAAATAAAAACGAGCAGCAGCGCGCCGCGGATCTCTGCTTCAGTCAGCTTGCCACTCAGGGTGATCAATTCCGTCTTCCATGACAGCAGAGCCGTCACAGCGACCGTGCCTGCGAAGGCGAGAAAGAAATTTCCTCCGCCCAGCGCAATCCCCAGCACATTGGCTATCGCCAGCGCCACCGAGGTCGTAATCTGCAAGCCGTGCTGCTTCCAGGCAGCGTACCCATTGATCAGCAAAATAACCAGCACAACCAGGCTAAACTGCGCGAAAGCCAGCGTGGGCGAAACCAGCCACGCGCACGTCCCCAGCAAGGAGACCAGCGCAAACGTCCTCACTCCCGCGTCCTTATGCGCCCATTCACGCTCTAAACCAATCAACAGGCCAATGCCAGCCGAAGCAGCAATCTTGAGCGCAAATTGCGCGAATGTATCCATCCCGTTTTCCTCCTCCCTTCTAAAAGGACAGCCGCTCACTTCAAATCAAACACAAAGCGCGGCTGAGTTACTTCCCGGCGCTTTCTCGCGTGATTCCATTGGAGGACTGTCAGCAGAAAGGACTCTTATGCTTTACACGTAACAGGTGATGAAAAGGAGAGATTGGCGTTTTGATGCTGAAATATCACGCGCACGCCATCAAGTTCTTCAGCCCGTGATCGGTCTCCGATATTGGCCCTGAAACCATTCAAAAACACTAATTGCGCAGGGTGCCGTTGAGGGCACGATCCATGTTATAGCAAGCGCTGATCAAGGAGAGATGGGTGAAGGCCTGGGGAAAGTTACCCAGAGCCTCACCTGTGGCCCCGATCTCTTCAGCGAACAAACCCAGGTGATTGGCGTAGGTCAGCATTTTTTCCAGCAGCAAGCGTGCTTCATCCAGTTGGCCGGCACGAGCCATCGCCTCGACCATCCAGAAACTGCACATAGTAAAGGTACCTTCCCGACTCCCCAGACCGTCGTCTGCGGCACGCTGGGGATCGTAGCGATAGATGTGCAAATCGCTGGTCAGCTCCCGGCGGATACGCTCCATCGTTGAGCGCATACGGTAATCTTCGGGGCTGGTAAAGCGCGTGAGAATCATCAGCAGCGCACTGGCGTCGATAGCGTCGCTGCCATAGTACTGGACGAAGCTGCCGACCTTGGGATTCCACCCGCGCTCCATGATCTCTCGGTAGATCTGCGCGCTGGTCGTGGTCCAATCGCCAAAATTCCCTGGCAGGCCGCGGTGGCGCGCGATACGCAGCGCGCGATCGAAGGCTACCCAGTTCATCACGCGCGAGTGGAGAAATTCTTTTTTCCCGCCGCGCACCTCCCAGATACTTTCGTCTGGATCGCGCCAGTGGAGTTTCAGCCAGTCGAGCAGGCGACACACGCTCCACCAGAGGTCATAGGGAATATCTTTATAGCGATTCAGGATATAGATCGAGTCAATTAATTCACCATAAATATCGAGTTGATCCTGCTTATAAGCGGCGTTGCCAACACGCACAGGCCGGCTGTCGCGATAGCCCGACAGATGATCAAGCGTGTACTCGGTAAGGTCTTTCTTCCCATCAATGGTATACATCGGCTGAAGCGCGCTGCCATCTGGCAACTCGTAGCAGCGTTCCGCCAGCCAATCCATAAAGCTCCTGGCTTCGTCCAGAAACCCAAGGATCAACAGGCTATAGATGGTAAACGCTGCGTCGCGCAGCCAGGTGTAACGGTAATCCCAGTTGCGGATGCCGCCCAGCGTTTCCGGCAGGCTGGTCGTCGGCGCGGCCACAATCGCGCCCGTGGGTCGATAGGTCAGTAATTTAAGAACCAGCGCGGAGCGAACCACCATCTCGCGCCAGCGCCCATGGTACTGGCAACGCGCCACCCAGCCCTGCCAGTACTGCTTGGTCTCCAGAAATTCTTTTTCGTAGAAGTCGCCAGCGTGAAAGTGAGGGTGAATATCTTGCGCGGCCGCGCTTTCCAGGCGAAAGAACTGCTTCTGTCCCGCTTGCAAAACAAATTTCCCACATACCCCACCGCGTTCATCTTCTTGCAGGGGCACAGAACATGAAAGCGCCAGAGTCAGAGCATTGCTGCGGAATATAGCACCTTCCGCCGAAAGGTAGACATCGTGCAGATCGCGCGCGTAGTTGAAAGCAGGGCGGCAAATCATATCAAACCCCAATGTGCCGCGCACCACCTCTACCGAGCGCACGAGATAATGGCAGTGTTTCTCGTCACTTTCCAGGCTGACTGGCATATAATCAATGATCTCACCAACGCCATCACTTGTGAGAAAACGCGTAAGCAGAATATTGGTATCGGGCAGATATAGTTGCTTATATCCAGTCTCCGGCGTATCAGGCGGCGCAATACGATAAAAGCCGCCTTTCTCCGCGTCCAGCAGCGCCCCGAAGACGCTGGGAGAGTCGAACCGCGGCAGACAGCACCAATCAATCGAACCGTTCTTACCCACCAGCGCAACTGTATGCAAATTGCCGATCACTCCATAATCCTGAATCGGCAAATATTTTTGAATCAGCGAAGCAGTGCATCTTGAGAGCTCAGGCATACTTGAGAGTTCTTGTGTCAAAGAGAATATCCTCCCCCGCGTTCCCTGCACCGTTTCGTCCAGATTATGCTATCCCCATTGCCATTATCACTCTGCAACACCCCTTTGAGGATACATCTCTACAATGGGAGAAAGAGCTGCTCCTCGCTGAGCAAAGATGCATGTATGTTTTCTATCCTTCTCGCTTTTAAAACAGGCTCTCCGCGCGCTGGCGCGGTTCGATGCCGCAGAAGCCCGCGTTGCTCCAGCCGATGGAGATGCCGAGGGCTGGCGCTCGTTCGCGCAGGTAGTCGTAGAGTTGATGAGCGGGAGTCGTGGCGTTCCAGGCCGGTTCGGCCCTGGCAAAAGTGGTGCGCGCTGTGCGCTCTCCGCCGCTGCCGTCGCCGTCGACGGTGGTATCAACAACGACGCGGCGCGCGCCGCTGTCGAGCAGACGCTGGCCAAACTGTTCAGCGCTGGTATACGGCAGGCAAGGACTGACAGTGATCTGAACAGGTACTTCCGCGGCGCGAGCCGCCTTCACCAGTGCCCAGCGCTTCTCCAGTAATGGACCACCTTTGAGCTTTGTCAGATAGCTCTGGTCGTCGGTCTCAATGGTCAGCGAGAGCCAGGCATAGGGGATCTGCTTGATCAGTTCCAGGTCGCGTTCGGCCAGCGGAGAACGGGTCTGGATGACCAGTAAATCGAGGTCGGAATAGCGCGCGAAGACCGCCAGGCAGCGGCGGGTGATCTGATGTTTGCTCTCCAGAGGTTGATAAGGATCGGTGACGCTGCTCATAAAGATACGAGTTTTGGCGCGCGTCTTCGGCTTCATAGAAGATAACGCTCGCTCCAGAAGTTCCGGGGCGTTGGTCTTGACATAGACCGCCTCGCCCCAGGCCAGGGGCGGATTGTGATAGGTCCAGTTGCGCAAGAACTGCGCGTAACAGTACATACCGCACGTGGTGTTGCCAAAAGCGCAGCCAGTATACGCGGAGAGCGCGTGAGTAAAGGGATAGGGACCGCCAGCCAGAAAACCGTTGCGCTGTGGCGTCAGAATGCGCTGAGCCTCCGTAAGCATAATATCCATATTTTCGTCTCAATCACCCTGCCTTTCTGCTGAATACTGTTCAGCCTCCAGTATAGTTATTCGCAGTTTGACAGTCAAGAGCAGACTTACTGCGCCTGCGGCGCAGCCACGCGGGGTGTGATGGTGAGGTGACGCGCGGGCGTAGCCCGCGCG
>DASVMX010000190.1:0-8708 GCA_036384215.1 Ktedonobacteraceae bacterium
CGCTCGGAAAGGAAGCCCCGTCGCTTCATCTGCCCCCGGCAGCGCGTCCCCCGGCAGAGGGCAGCCGCATCCGGGGGATGAAACAGGCAGCCGCATCCGGGGGATGATGAAGGCAGCCGCCCTCTGCACTCCCGCTTTGCCGACTTTTACAGAGCCCTGGCGTCTCCACAAAAAGCATATTGTTATGACGATTTTCGTGTTACAATAGCAAAAGGATCACCTTAACAGACGAAGGAGTCACATGTTCGATGGCTAGCAAACGCATTCTCCAATTTCCGAGTGGTTTTTTGTGGGGCACGGCCTCGGCTTCGCACCAGTGCGAGGGGGGCAATACAAATAATCAGTGGTATCGTTGGGAGCAGGAGGGGCGTATTTTATCGGGGGACGCGTGTGGCGAGGCTTCGGATTGGTGGCGGCGGGCCGAGAGTGATTTTGAGCGGGCTGAGCAGTTGGAGAATAACGCCCTGCGCCTGAGCCTGGAGTGGAGCCGGATTGAGCCGGAGGAAGGAAGTTGGGATAGCAGCGCTATCGAGCGCTATCGGGAAATGCTGCGCGATTTGCGCCAGCGGCATATAGTGCCGGTGGTGACGCTCCATCATTTTACCGAGCCGCTGTGGTTTGTCGAGCGCGGCGGCTTTACCAACGAGGCAAACATTCCCCTTTTCACGCGTTACGCCAAATATGTGGTCGCGCACCTGCAGGATCTCTGCGATTTCTGGATTACTTTTAACGAACCCAATGTCTACGCGGTGATGGGCTACCTGATCGGCACTTTTCCGCCCGGCGAGCACGATCTTAAACGTACCCTGGAAGTTATACGCACAATGCTCCAGGCGCACGTCGAGGCGTTTTACGCGATCAGCGAGCTACAGCCAGAGGCGCGTGTGGGCTATTGCCTGCACTATCGTCTTTTCGATCCGGCTCTCCCCTACTGGCCGCCGGATGTCGCCGCCGCCTCGCTACAGGAGGAGAGCTTTAACTGGGCGCTTTTGCGAGCCGCTGAAAGCGGGCGTTTCTCCTTTCCTTTCAATGCCCTTCTAAAGCCGCTGCGGCATGCCTCTGGCACGCGCGATTACCACGGAATCAACTACTACACACGCGAGATGGTCAGCTTTGATGCGACAAAGCCCGCGGAACTCTTCGCGCGCCGTTTTATTCGCCCCGGCTCGGTCGTCAACGACCCGGGGCTGGAGGGAACCTTCGGTGAGATCTATCCAGAGGGTTTATATCGCGTGCTCAAGGCAGTGCACAGGCGCACGCGTGGAAACAAGCCGTTGTACGTCACTGAGAACGGTTTCTGCGATGCCAGGGATGACCGCCGCCCGCGCGCCATTCTGGAGCACGTGGCCATGATGCACCGGGCAATTCAGGAAGGTATCCCCGTGCGCGGTTATTTGCACTGGACGCTGGTGGATAACTTCGAGTGGGCCGAAGGCTGGGCCGCGCGCTTTGGATTGATAGAATTAGATCAACACACCCAGGAGCGCGTGCCCCGCAAAAGCGCCAGCTTGTTTGGCGAGATCTGTCGTGCCAACGCCATCACAGAAGAGATTGTCGAGCGTTACGCGCCCGAGGCCATGACCGCCATCTTTGGTTCCGCTCGCGGGGCCGGAAAAGCTGCCCTGGTCTAGAGCACATGCACTACCTCTCCTGACACAGAGGGACGATACATCAGGTATGCTTTCAATCGGCCAGCAGGGAGGGTTCTCCCGTCAGGGCACGACGGCGGTGGCTTCGATCTCTACGCGGGCCTGTTCTTCGAGCAGGCCCGCAACCTGGATGGCGGTCATGGCGGGATAGTGGTTGCCCATGAGTTCCTGGTAGACAGAGCCGAGTGCTTTGCTGGCGGCCAGATATTCCTGTTTGTCGAGGATGTACCAGGTCAGGCGCGTGATGTGCTCTGGCCTGCCATCGGCTTCGGCGAGGATGCTCAGGATGTTGCGCAGCGCCTGGCGCGCCTGGACCACAAAGTCGCTGCTCTGGAAACGACATTCCTCGTCCCAGCCAATCTGGCCGCTGATGAAGACCAGCCGCCCGCTGGCCGCGATGCCGTTGGCGTATCCACGCGGGCGCGCCCAACCGCGCGGTTGGAGTACCTGGAACCGCTGCTGCTCGTTGCTCTGTGCTTTAGCCATTATCCCTCCCCTGTTCCTGTAAACGCAATTTATAGCGCTGGACCTTGCCTGTACCGGCTCGCGGCAGGCCAGCGCAAAACTCGATGGCCCGTGGGTACTTGTACGGCGCGATCTGCTGCTTGACAAAATTTTGCAGCTCACGCGCCAGTTGCTCGCTCTGTGTATACCCTGGGCGCAGCACGACAAAGGCTTTGACGATTGTTCCCCGTTCGGCGTCGGGCGCGCCAACTACGGCGCACTCGGCGACGGCGGGATGCTCCAGCAGGGCGTTCTCGACTTCCGGGCCAGCCACATTATAGCCCGCGGTGACAATCATGTCATCCGTGCGCGATTGAAACCAGAAGTAGCCGTCATCGTCCATCAGGTAGGCGTCTCCAGTCAGGTTCCAACCGTTCTGTACATAGGTGAGCTGGCGTTCGTCGTCCAGGTAGCGGCAGCCGGTCGGCCCTTTGACGCCCAGGCGGCCCACGGCTCCCGGCGGCAACTGTTGTCCGTCCTCGTCGAGAATACACGCCTGGTAGCCCGGCACCGGCTTACCCGTCGCGCCTGGCCGCACGTCCGCGCCCGCTGCGGCAATAAAGATGTGTAGCATCTCCGTCGAACCGATGCCATCGATGATCTCAATCCCCGTTGCCTCGCGCCACAGGCTGCGCGTCGAGATTGGCAGCGCTTCCCCGGCTGAGACGCTCTTGCGCAGCGTGGGCAGGTGGTATTGAGAAGCCAGCGCAGCCATCTGGCGATAGAAAAGCGGTGTAGACCATGTGACGGTCGCGCGATAGCTCTGAATGGCCTGGAGCATACTCTCCGGCGTGAGTTTTTCCAATAGAACTGTGGCCGCGCCCACGCGCAGCGGAAAGAGCAGCAGCGCACCTACGCCAAAAGTAAAGGCCAGCGGTGGCGTGCCCACGCAGATGTCGTCCTGAGCCAGCCCCACGACCGATTTCGGGAAACAGTCACAGATAGCCAGCAGATCTCTTTGAAAGTGCATAGTCGCCTTGGGCTTGCCCGTAGAACCAGAAGTAAACGCGATCAGCGCGGTATCCTCCGCGGCTGTATCGACCGCGCAAAATGGCGCCTGCCTGCCAGCCATACGCTCCTCCAGACTATCGGGACCAGGATCATTAAAGTAGAGCACGCGCTGCAAGAGTGGAGCTCGCTCCTGAGCCTCCTGAAGCTCTTCCGCCAGTTGCCGGTCGCAGATAGCCACGCTGACCCGCGCCTTCTCAATCACATCCACCAGTTCTTTCGAGCGCAGCAGCGGCATTGTCGCCACGGCCACCAGCCCGGCCTTAACTACCGCCAGCCAGCAAATGGCCAGCATGGTATTATTTGCGCCGCGCAACAGCACGCGCTTGCCCGGCACCAGCCCCAGATCATCCACCAGTACATGCGCCACCTGGTCCACCCGCTCGCGCAACTGCGTGTAGGTCAGCATCCCGCTGGCGCCATAAAGCGCCGGAGCATCCCCATGTCCGCGCTCAACCCACGCGTCCACTAGCTCAACCGCGCAATTCAGCCTGGTTGGATACTGCAACTCCGGCAGCGTAAAAAGCAACTCCGGCCACTGCTCCAGCGGCGGCAAATGATCCTCCGCAAACGTATCACGATGAACCGAATAAGCACTCATCTCATTTCCTCCTTGAAAAGCATTCCACATTGAATAGCAAACGCGTTAATTCATGATGACTTCTCGTGGGCGTGCAGCAGCGAGCGCGCGATAATCAGTTGTTGGACCTCGGTGGCGCCTTCGTAGATGCGCAGGGCACGGATTTCGCGGTAGAGGCGTTCAGGGATGGAGCCGCGCCTCACGCCGTGGCCGCCGAAAAGCTGGACGGCGCTGTCGATGACGTGCTGGGCGTTTTCGGTCGCGAGCATCTTGGCCATGGCGACTTCGCGCGTGGCCGGGGCGGACTGTACGTCGCGCAGCCAGGCGGCCTGGTAGGTCAGCAGCGCGCCCGCTTCGCTGGCCGTTGCCATCTCGGCCAGCTTTGCCTGCGTCATCTGCATGTCAGCCAGCTTTTGCCCGAACATGGTGCGCTGGCGCGCGTGGCTCAGGGACTCGTCAAGGGCACGGCGGGCGAAACCTGTAGCAGCTGCTGCGACCGAGGCGCGAAAGATGTCCAGCGTCTGCATAGCCAGCTTGAAGCCGCTTCCCGGCGCACCCAGGATGCTGCTCGCAGGCACGCGACAGTCGTCAAAGCGCAGTGTCGCCAGCGGATGGGGGGCCATGACCTCAATACGCTCCACGACGCGCAGGCCGGGGGTATTCGCAGGTACCAGAAAGGCGCTGATGCCCCTGGCCCCCGGTGCCTCCTCGCTGCGCGCAAAGACGGTGTAGAAGTCGGCAATCCCGCCATTCGAGATCCAGGTCTTTACGCCGTTGAGACGATAGCCCGCGCCATCGCGCGTGGCCGTGGTGGACATGGCTGCGACATCAGAACCGGCCTCCGGCTCCGAGAGCGCGAAGGCTGCCAGCCACTCGCCGCTGGCCACTTGCGGCAGATAGCGCGCCTGTTGCTCTGGTGTACCGGCGAGCGTAATCGCGCCGCTGCCCAATCCCTGCATCGCGAAAGCAAAGTCCGCCAGGCCAGCGTGGTAGGCCAGCGTCTCGCGGATCAGGCAGAGCGAGCGGGCATCCAGATGAGGCAGCTTCCCGCCAGAAGCAGCGGGCACGCAGTAGCGCAGCCAGCCAGCCGCGCCCAGCTTCGCCACCAGCACGCGACAGGCCGTGTCCACGTCCGCTGGCTCGTCGCCTGAGAGATTTTCCGCGCACCACGCGGCCAGTTCCCGGACAAGCTGGCGGTGCGCGTCTTCAAAAAAGGGGAGTTCGTATTTCATAGCTATAACCCCTCAAATAGTGGCTGCTGTTTGGCCACAAAGGCTTCATAGGCATGGCGGAAGTCGCGCGTCTGCATACAGATAGCCTGCGCCTCCGCTTCGGCTTCAATAGCCTCGTCCAGTCCCATTGCCCATTCCTGGTGTAACAAACGCTTGGTCATCGCGTGCGCGAACGTCGGGCCGCTGGCCAGCCTGGCAGCCATCTCTCGCGTTTCGCGCAAAACATCCTCCGCGGGATAAAGCGCGTTAAAGAAGCCCCAGTTGAGCGCTTCTTCAGCCCGGAGCGTGCGCCCGCTGTAGAGCAGTTCAGCCGCGCGCCCTTGCCCGATCACGCGTGGCAGCAGGGTACACGCGCCCATATCGCAGCCCGCCAGGCCCACGCGCACAAAGAGAAAGGCCGTTTTACAGCCCGGCGTGCCGTAGCGCAAATCCGACGCCAGCGCCAGCATCGCGCCCGCGCCCGCGCACACGCCGTCCACCGCCGCCAGAATAGGCTGCGGACACGCGCGCATCGCCTTGACCAGATCGCCGGTCATACGCGTAAATTCCAGCAATTCGGGCATACTCATGCGTGTCAGGGGACCAATAATCTCGTGGACATCGCCGCCAGAGCAGAAATTTCCGCCCGCTCCAGTCAGCACAACGGTCTTGACCGCGCTCTCCCGCGCCAGCTCGCGAAACAGATCCCGCAGTTCCGCGTAGGACTCAAAGGTCAGCGGATTCTTCTTCTCAGGCCGATTCAACGTAATCGTACCGACACGCTCTTCCACGTGCCAGGAGAAATGTTGCGCCATTGCTCACCCTCCAGATATGGGTTGATCTATTTAGACATCCCGCGTTTGAGTTTGCCCAAAAGCTGATAGAAGACTTGCTGCTCTTCGCCGCTCAGGCTGCTCAGGCAGTCGTTAATCCAGGTTTCGTGGGTCGCGGCCATCTGGGCGAACAGGATGCGGCCTTTCTCGGTCAGGCGCACTTTCCTGGCTCGCCGGTCTTCCGGCAGCAGGACGCGTTCGACCAGGTTGTCACGCTCCAGGTTGTCTGTCAGACCAGTGATGTTGCCGTTGGAGACCATCAGGCGCTGCGAGAGTTCGCTCATCAGCAGCCCCGCGGGCACGCGTGCCAGTTGCGCCATGACATCGAAACGCGGCAGCGTGGTGTCAAACTCGCCGCGCAGGAGGCTGCTAACGCGATTCTCGATCAGTGTAGTACAGCTCAACAAACGCAGCCACACGCGCAGCGCGTCATGGTCTGTTTCATGAACCGGAGAAGCCTGTCCATCGCTGGCGGCAGGCGAGAGATGATCGCTGCTCATAATTCGACGGGAGATCCTTTCGCGAGATTTCGTTCAAGCTGAGCTTTGCCTTGTAGATACTGCGACGGCCAGGGCAGCGCGCTATAGCCCAGTTGCGCGGCGGCGTGCAGCGTCCAATAGGGATCAGCCAGGTGCGGGCGAGCCAGCGCGCAGAGGTCCGCGCGTCCCGCGGCGATGATGCTGTTAACATGGTCCGGCTCAAAGATCGCCCCAACTGCCATGGTCGCGATGCCCACCTCGTTGCGGATACGATCAGCGAACGGCGCCTGGTACATGCGTCCGTAGATCGGCTTCGCCTCTCGCGTGGTTTGCCCGGACGAGACATCGATCAGGTCTGCGCCCGCCTCTTTGAACAGCCGCGCCATCTCCACCGCGTCATCCGGCGTGTTACCGCCCGGCGCCCAGTCGTGCGCGGAAATACGCACCGACATCGGCTTGTGAACCGGCCAGACCGCTCGCATGGCGCGGAAGACCTCCAGTGGATAGCGACAGCGATTCTCTAGCGATCCCCCGTACTGATCGGTGCGCTGGTTGGTCAAGGGACAGAGAAAGCTCGACAGCAGATAGCCGTGCGCGCAGTGCAGCTCCAGCCAGTCAAAGCCGCACTCCTCGCCCCAACTCGCCGCGCGCACAAAGTCCGCCAGCACCCGCTGCATGTCCGCCCGCGTCATCGCCCGTGGCACCTGGTTGCGTGGACCATACGCCACAGCGGAGGCCGCAATCAATGGCCAGTTCCCTTCCTGCAAAGGCTCATCCATCTCTTGCCAGCCCAACTGTGTCGAACCTTTCGGTCCAGCGTGCCCCAACTGTAGCCCGATCTTCGCCGAGGTGCGCGTGTGAACATACGAAACAATGCGCCGCCAGGCATCCCTGTGCTCCGGCAGATACATCCCCGCGCAGCCAGGAGTAATCCGCGCGTCCGGCGTCACACAGGTCATCTCGGTAAAGATCAGACCCGCTCCCCCGTGCGCGTGACTGCCCAGATGCACCAGGTAGAAATCATCCGGCGTGCCGTTCTGACAGGAATACATAGCCATCGGTGACATCACCACGCGATTAGGCAATAGCAGCCCGCGCAGACGAAAAGGCGTAAACATCGGTGGAATCGGCTGCTCCGGCAATCCGCTGCGCCGGGCAAACCACGACTCCATGCCCACGACATACGCTTTATCGCGCAGGCGCAGATTTTCATGTGAAACACGCTGACTGCGCGTCAGCAAACTATACGCGAACTGCTCGGCCTCCAGTTCGGAGTAGCGTTTGACGTTCTCAAACCAGTCCGTGCTATTGCGCGCCGCGTTCTGGAGCTTGATTACCTCGATCTTGCGTTCAGCCTCGTAGGCTTGCAGAGCGGTGGAAGGATTCTGATCCCCGGCCAGCACCCGCGCCAGCGCAATCGCGTCCTCCAGCGCCAGCTTGGTACCTGAACCAATCGAAAAATGCGCCGTGTGAGCCGCGTCGCCCAGCAGCACCATATTCGCGTGTGTCCAGTGTTGATTGGTCACGCGCAAAAAACTCTGCCAGGGTTGCGTCAGATGCGGCGCATTGCTCAACAGTTCATGCCCGCCTAGGTAGTTCGCGAAAACGCGCTGGCAGAAAGCCACCGACTCCTCCACTGTCATTCGATCCAGCCCGACGCGATACCAGTTCTCCTCTGGCATCTCCACGATAAACGTGCTCATGTCCTGGTCAAACATGTACGCATGCGCCTGTAGCCAGCCCCAGCGCGTCTCCTCGAAGGCAAAAGTAAAGGCGTCGAAACGCTGCTTTGTCCCCAACCAGATATACTTGCAGCGACGCTTCTCAATCTCCGTCTGAAAATAAGCGGCATAGGCCTGGCGCGTCTTACTGTTTACCCCGTCGCTGATCACCAGCAGGTCCGCGCCAGCGTATGCGCTCACGTCCATCACCTCCGTGCGAAAAACCAGCTCCACGCCCAGTTCCGCGCAGCGCTCCTGCAAGATACGCAGTAAGAGTTTGCGTGGGATACCGCAAAAGCCGTGGCCGCCAGAAGTAATCGTCCGGCCCTTAAAATGGATATCGATATCATCCCAATGTTTAAAGTTGCGCAGAATAGCCTCGTAGACCGGCAGGTCTGCCCGCGCCAGATTGTCCAGCGTCTGGTCAGAAAAAACCACACCCCAGCCATACGTATCATCTGGCCGATTGCGCTCTACCACAGTAATCTCTGCTGCTGGCTGCGCCTTTTTCATCAGCAACGCAAAAGCCAGGCCCGCCGGCCCGCCTCCGATACACACAACGCGCATGCGCACTGCTCCTTAAACAAAGAGAAACGTTTGCAAGATGTTTGCCCTTCTAAGTGTACCCAAATATACTTTAGCTGTCAATATTTGACAACTAAAATGTAAAAAAGAAACAGAGAAGCGCCAGGGAGGCATGGCAAAAATTTCTAACTTTTGCCA
>DASVMX010000191.1:0-2182 GCA_036384215.1 Ktedonobacteraceae bacterium
TGCGTCGGCGTCACCTCAGGCGCCCCCGCTGACTGTGTGGGCGCCGATACTGGTCCACCTGGCACCAATCCGGTACCCGCGTTCTGCGTTGGCGTTAATCCTGGACTGGCTATCGTTGACTGAGTCGGCGACGCCGTGGGAGCGTTCGTCGTCGACTGCGTTGGCGTTGCGTCAATGCGATGCGCCAGCGCAGGATGATAGCTCTGAGCAACCACGCCAAGGCCCGCCAGCAACAGCAGAGCAAATACTCCCACCATCACTTTAAATATCCCCCATCCGGGAATGGAATGAGGTTTCATTATTCTACCTGCCTTTTCTAGGTTATTCATATCTCTCTTCCCTAAGAGAACTCTATGAGAAAATTGTTTCTCTGGGTAATATACCCAGATCGACCAAAAACCTTGAGAAGGAAAAGCAGGTACGAATTTCGCCAATTTTACAACCAATATCCATATAAACACTTCGCTTTATATCACAGCACATAGCATACATTTACATTTATACAGCGTAAAATAGCATGCACTGAACGCGTAAAGTCTGCTCAATGCCAGGGGCAGGGCTGTTGCAAGATCTTTCTCTTCCCCACCCACCCCAAAAGGAGAGAGAAGCGGGGACTGGCTCCTTGTTCCGAGCGGGCAAGTTGCTTGATTGCACCTTTCTTCGCCCGCTCGGAAAGGAAGCCCCGTCGCTTCATCTGCCCCCGGCAGCGCGTCCCCCGGCAAAGGGCAGCCTCATCCGGGGGATGATGGAGGCAGCTGCCCTTTACCATCCTGCCAGGCTCATCCTATTCCCGATCTTGCAACAGCCCTGCTGAGATCAGTTCCACCAACAATCAGGTGCTAGAAAGCAAGGCGATGGCGAGCATCGCTTCTATGAGCGGGCGTCAGGAAGGCAAGCTTCCTGACGCCTTGTGAGCGAGCTTGCCTCGCTTCCGCCCCGTTGTAGAGGCGAGGCTCGCCATCGCCTTGCCCTGGCACCCCAAACCCCATTGTTGGTAGAAGCGCTGAGATGCCAGCACGGTGTATACTAATAGATTGTACATACCTTTTTTTCTGAAAGCAGGCATAAACCATGACTATTGACTTACGCAGCGATACACTCACTCTTCCAACCCAGGCCATGCGCGAGGCGATGTACCGCGCAGAACTGGGCGATGATGTCTATGGAGAAGACCCGACGGTTAACCGGCTCCAGGATCTGGCAGCTGAGATGCTGGGAAAGGAAGCAGCTCTGCTGGTGCCCAGCGGGAGCATGGGGAATACGGCGGCTGTGATGGCGCACGTGGGGCGCGGCGAGGCTTTTATCGTCGGCGACCAGTCGCATATTTATCTGAATGAACAGGGCAGCGCCTCGACCATTGGCGGCTCGCCGCGCGTGGTCGTGCGCACAGACGCGGGCGGGATGCTCGATCCACGTGAAGTAGAAGCGAATATTGCCGATGAGAGCGACGAGCATATCGCGGCCACAAAGCTGCTCTGCCTGGAGAACACGCACAACTACTGCGGCGGCACCGTGCTCAGCGTGGCCCAGGTCGAAGAGCTGGCCCACCTGGCGCATTCCCATGGCCTGGCAGTCCACATGGACGGGGCGCGTATCTTTAACGCGGCAGTCGCGCTGGGTGTGTCCGTAAAAGAGCTGGTCAACAGCGTTGATTCGGTGATGTTCTGCCTCTCCAAAGGACTGAGCGCGCCGGTCGGCTCGCTGATCGTTGGCAAACGCGCTTTCATCCAGCGTACCGCCCGCGTGCGCAAACTCTTAGGCGGAGGTATGCGCCAGGCGGGCATCCTGGCCGCCGCGGGCATTGTGGGCCTGGAACAGATGATAGAGCGCCTGGCGGAAGACCACGAAAACAGCAAAGCCCTGGCTCAAGGCCTGGCCGATTATCCCCAGATCGAGATTCAGCCGGCGCGCGTCGTCACCAACATCGTCATCTTCTCCCTGCGTACCCCCGGCGGCCAGCTTCTGGGCAAGACCGAAACCGACCTCTTTGTACGCAAAACCGGGGAACAGGGCATCCTCGTCAGCGCCATCACCCCTGAAAAGATCCGCGCCGTCACCCACTACGGCATTGATGGAGAGGACATCAAAACAGCCCTGCACGCGATCCGGCGCGTCCTTATAGATATGAATATCTAGCCCTACCTTTCACAGTTTACTCAAAAACGTGAATGGAGCGACGGCC
>DASVMX010000192.1:0-7322 GCA_036384215.1 Ktedonobacteraceae bacterium
CGGCGTCACTACATTCACAACGATCTGCTCCCTATCTATGCTATACTTGAGCAAGCTTGATAGTTCGCTTGCAATCGAGAAAGAGGCCTTAACCATGAAACGTTTCTCGCGCTCGTTTCGCCAGTTGCGTTGGAAATTGACGCTCTCTTACGCGCTGACCGCGGTTGTGAGCTTTTTGCTGGTGGTTGTCCTGGTCTTCGGAGGCGCTTTGAGCTGGCTGGGCTTTCATATCTCGCTTCTGATTCAGAGTCAGGTGAATAGCCAGGCTGTAGAGGCTGTGCCTTATCTGGAGGCGGCGCAGCAAAACCCAACACTCTTGCAGGCCTGGCTCCAGATTACTGCCGCCAATGATGACTCGCAGAGCTCGAAAACCGATCCGTCGAATTACTATCCCATCTTCTTAACCATGGTCAACTCGCAGGGGACCGTGCTGGGGTCAACCGGTTCACAGCCCCTGGCGCCTGGCACAAACATACAGACTCAGCTCAGCGTGGGGAACGCGGCCCAGTTGCGCGCGGTGCTCAAGGATAGGAAGGGTTCTACCAGTTTTGCCGGCGCGGAGGATGAGAAAACGCTGCTGGTGATCTCGCCCATTGTAGTACACGGGCAGGTGCAGGGCGCGCTGGTGCTCAAGATGGTTCAGCCGGATGCCAATGTTTTGTTTATCTGGTTCTTCTACGTGGCCACCGTTACCGTCTTTGCTGCTATTATTCTGGCCATCATCACCGGGCCAATTTTTGGCTATATCACCGCGCGGGGAGTGAGCAAGCGACTGAAGAAGCTCTCCGTGGCGGCGAATAGCTGGGGGCACGGTGATTTCGCGGCCCGCGCGCGGGATACCTCGCAGGATGAGCTGGGCCAGATGGCGAGCCAGTTGAATCAGATGGCCGAGCAGTTGCAAAACTTGCTGGAGACGCGCCAGCAACTCGCTACGCTGGAGGAGCGCAACCGCCTGGCCCGCGACTTGCACGATAGCGTCAAGCAGCAGGTCTTCGCAGTCTCCATGCAGATCGCCGCGACGCGCATTCTGCTCAAGCGCGATGTCAACGCCGCCGAGGAGCGGCTGACCAAAGCGGAGGTGCTGGTAAAACAGGCCCAGCAGGAACTGACCACGCTGATCCGTGAACTGCGTCCCGTGGCGCTGGATGGCAAGGGATTGGTGGACGCGCTGCGCGAACTACAGCTCCAGTGGTCCCAGCAGAACGAAATCGTGGCCAATCTCCAGGTTGAAGGCTCGCGCACCTTGCCGTTGAACGTCGAGGAAGCGCTCTACCGCGTGGCCCAGGAGGCGCTTTCCAATATAGCCCGCCACAGCAAGGCCACGCTTGTTCAGCTTACTCTGAGCATGAGCAGCTCTGCCATCACGCTCGCGATTCAGGATAACGGCCAGGGCTTCGATCCCGCTCGCCTGGAACGGCACGGCGTGGGCCTCCTCTCCATGCAGGAGCGCATGAAAGCGCTGGGCGGCGAAATGCGCGTCGAAAGTACCCCTGGCCAGGGCACGCGCATGCTCGCTCGCTGCTCTTATCCAATTAGCGGCACGTCCGACGCGGAATCCGAGCAAGAGAAGAAAAAGAACAATATCGCGCTTATCTGAGCAGGCGTGTCTACACCAGTTATTGTCCTGCAAGCCAGGCACCGTCAGAGCGGAGTCTCTGACGTGCGCCAATGCAGTATCGGATCAGTACATCCGGTGTGATCGCGGAATAGGTGCGGCTGAGGAATACAGGTAAGAAAAGGGGCAGATTTATGAGCGAAACCATCTCGATTTTGATTACTGATGATCACGCGCTTGTGCGCCAGGGCATCCGTGATTTCTTGGATCTCCAGCCAGACCTCAACGTGGTCGGTGAGGCCAATTCTGGCGAGGAGGCCACGCGAATGGCAGGCGAACTGGCGCCGGATGTAGTGCTGATGGACCTGGTAATGCCGGGCATGGGCGGCGTGGAGGCCACGCGCCATGTTAAGCTGGCCAGCCCGCATTCGCAGATCATTGTTTTAACATCTTATCATGAAGACGAGTATATTTTTCCCGCGCTGCGTGCAGGAGCAACCTCGTATGTCTTGAAGGACATTGGCCCAGAGGAACTGGCTGATACCATTCGTAAGGCCGCGCGCGGCGAATCAGTTTTACATCCCCGCGTCGCGGCCCGCGTGGTCCAGGAGATGCGCGGCGAGAAGCGCGACGCTCCCAACCTCTTCAATGAACTGAGCGACCGCGAATTAGAAGTGCTACGCCTGATCGCCGCCGGCATGGCGAACGCGGAGATTGCACAGAAGCTGGTCATCAGCGAAAAAACGGTCAAAGGTCATGTCAGCAATATCCTGGGCAAACTCCATATTATGGACCGCACGCAGGCAGCAGTTTTCGCCTGGCAGCAAGGTCTGGTCGCGCGCCGCGACCTGTAGAATTATACTGCCTGCCAGATGTGGGTGGTAGCATCGCCGCTGCCGGTGGCGATGAACTGACCATCGGGTGACCAGGCCAGAGCCCAGACGATTTTAGTGTGGCCCCGGTAGGTGTAGAATGGGCTGGCATCGGAAGCCTGCCAGATCTGGGCGGTGCCGTCTTTGCTGGCCGATGCGATGCGCTGCCCGTTGGGCGACCATTGGACAGATTCGATATGATTGCTATGGCCGTGATAGGTCGCGAGCGTCTGGCCGCTGGAGGCCTGCCGGACCTGTACAAGGCTATCATCTCCGCCGAAGGCAAGCATGGTGCTATCTGGCGACCAGTCTACCGCCCGCATTTCCATGCTCGTGGTGAAGCTTTTCATTAACAATCCATCATCCGGGTTCCAGATTTGCACGCGGTTATCCCAGCCCGCGGTTGCAACGGCGTGACCATTTGGAGCCCAGGCCGCGGCCCAGACAATGTTCGTGTGACCGGTAAAAACCTGTTGTTGCGTGTTATTAAGCACATCCCAGACGATAGCCGTGTGATCTTCACTGGCCGAGACCAGGCGCCGGCTGTCTGGGGACCATGCCAGGCCGCGCACCGGCTGGCTATGTCCTGTGAGCCGGGCTACCATGCTCCCATCCTGAACATTGTGTATCTCAATTTCTGTATTATCACCGCCAAAGGCGAGATATTGTCCATCAGGTGACCAGACGACCACGCTGATAGGCGCGCTCTGCGTGAAGGGGAGCACAGGGCTGCCAGCCGCTGCGTTCCAGATCACGACGCTCTTATCCTGGCTACACGAGGCAACCAGCCGGCTGCTCGTAACTGGCGACCAGCAGACGCCAGTTACCTCGCTGCTCTGGCCGGTGTAGATCATCAACGTGGACCCGAGCGGATTGTTAGGAGTTGGCGTGGCCTGGTCTGGAGTCTGCCCGTTTGTCGAACGCGGCGTCGCACGTCCACGAGGCGTGTTTGTGGAAATCGTAGAGGCCGCGTGCCCGGAGGCGAAGAGCGCTGACAGTTTGCCCGAAGCCGCCAGCGTTATCGTCGTGCCTACCAGTACGACGCCGCCCGCGCCTGCCAGCAGCACGCGCCTCGTGATCGTCCTGTTTGGTACTCTCCTCATCGGCGCGAAAATCGGCTCAGATTGAAGCTGGTTCGCATAGCCGGAGGGGAGCTGGGACGGATCGGTATTGCGCTGGCTCGCGTGCTGGTAATGGTCGCTGGCCACTGTCACATCCACAGATCGTTCTGGACTTACCAGTTCGCGAGGCGTGGGCAACGGTTCCGGCGCTGGAAGCATTGTGGCTTCCATAGTCGGCCCTTCGTCGGAAAGATCCATGCTTGCTTGAGCGGCGCGACCGCCGCATGCTTGCTCCAGCGCTCTGGCGAAGGCCTGGATCGAGCTGAAACGCCGGGCAGGCTCTTTTGCCAGGGCGATGCTCAATACCGCGTCTACCACCGGCAAAATCCCCGGCACTCTGCCATTGAGAGGCGCGGCCTGGGCGTGTAGATGTTGACTGCTGATCGCAGCCATGCTCCCCTGAAACGGGCGTTCGCCGCTCAGCCATTCATAGGCAATAACCGCCAGAGCATACTGGTCGCTGGCCTGCTGGGGCTTGCCCTCAAACTGCTCCGGGGCCATATAGGCGATTGTCCCGACGATCTGCTGCGCATCCTGCGCGGTCATGGTCTGTAGCACCGTCGAAATCCCGAAATCGCTGAGTAAGAGCGTGCCATCTTTGCCCAGCAACACATTTTCTGGCTTGACATCGCAGTGAATGATATTCTTATTATGCGCGTATTGCAGGGCATCCGCGATTTGCCTGACCAGCTCGGCCACAGTCTCCTGGCTCACACGCGCGCCCGGTGGATAGCGCTGGCGCAGAGTGCCCTGAGGAGCGTATTCCATGACCAGGTAAAACGTCTCTTCCTGGACCCCAAAATCGAGCACTCGCACAATATGTGGATGAGCCAGGCCCGCGATGGTTCGCGCTTCGCGCAGGAACGCGGGCGTATCCTGCTCGGATAGAGGCGCCTGCAACAGCTTGATCGCGGCCTGTGTATTCAGAAAAACATGTTCACCTAAATAGACTTCCGCAGCTCCCCCGCGCCCCAGGCGTTTCACCAGCCGATAATTTCCCAATTGTTGACCATTGCGCTCAATCATACTTTGCTGCTCCTTGCATCCAATATAATCGGGAGATATTCTTTTTTCAGACCAGCTACTTTATAAGAAAAATATTACTGCATTTTACTATAAAGTGCAATAGTTTCAATTTGCAATCGAATATCTCTTACGAGACCATTCCTTCCCCAGGAAAAGGAGGCGTATTCAAGTCTGGTGATGGCAAGACTTCTCAGCGCCTGCGGCGCTTCGTAAAGTTGAATATGGAGTATTCCTCGCGCGAGAAATACTCCATATTTGCAGGTTGGCCGCCGCAGCGGCGAGGAGATGTGAATAGTTAGTAACTATTCAGGCTCTCTTGCTCAGTGACTCCTCAGCGCCTGCGGCGCTTCGCCATGGTGAGGAAGGAAGAGTTCTGGGGCGGGTCGTGCCCGCCCCAGAACTCTTCCTTCCTAACGGGCGAGCCACCGCAGGTGGCGAGGGGTCTTGAATAGTTACAATAGTTATGCGCTATCGCAGATGGCAAGGTGCGAATGTATCATTTAACCGGGGGCATATACTAAAAAAGAAGCTAAAACGTCTCTTAAAACGCGCCCTTTTCTTTCAACCATTCCACCAGTGTTTCAGGCGCGTTCATAGTTGAAAGGCGGCCCTGGCGTACCAGGGACCAGTCGTCGAACAGGTGGCTGTCTTTGATTTCACGCAATGTCACCGGGCGCGCGAGACGGCGCGCAAAGGCCAGGTCTACTACCCAGCTTTTACTATCGCGCGGATCAGGACGCGGCTCAGAGACCACGTGGGCCAGTCCCACCAGCGCGGCCACGCCTCCACTATGATAGATCAATACCTCGTCGCCCTGGTGCATGCTCTGGATGGCGCGCACAGCCTGGGCATTGCGCACACCATCCCAGGTGGTCGTCTTGTCCCGCTCTAAATCCTCAAGCGCGTAGGTCTCGGGATCTGTCTTGGCCAGAAAATATGTCATGGATTTACCTGCTTCTTCCAACTTCTGTGATGCTGTTACGTATAGTAAATGAAGTCGAAGTGATCACCGACGCAAATACAGGCAGAGCATATCACAACTTACATATTCTTGTGAAGCATTTCTGCCATCCATTGACAATTTAACATATGGTTTAGAGCCAGGTACAGCGAGATATAGAGGAGAACAGGCATATGACACAGACAGACCCCAATACCCCGAAAACCACCGATATTGTTGAAGAATTGCAGTTGGTTGGCGAGCAGTTGCTCGGCAAAGTCAAAGAGCTGATCCGCGAGAGCAACGTGCGCCGTATTCGCGTCAAGCAGGACGGCCATGTTGTGCTGGAGATTCCTCTGGCCGTTGGCTTTGTGGGCGTTGTACTGGCGCCAACTCTGGCCGCCATCGGCGCAATGGGTGCGCTGCTCGCTCAGTGCTCCATCGAAGTCGTGCGCTCCGAGCGCCCCAGCGCGCCCCAGGAGCCGGCGCAGCCGAGTGGGCCTGAGCAGACGCTTTAATTGACCCCTGCTTCACCGCAAAAAGACTATCAACAAACAGGACCGGAGCGTCTCGCTCCGGTCCTGTTTGTGTGCAGCTCAGTTTTTCTCGCGTCTGAGAGAGCTTTTCCCCGCGGCTTCTTGCTGATGAAGAAGCCTGGTGCAATAATTCCTGGTTTATCTCAGCCATGGCAAAGCTATTTACAGCAGATTGAGCAGGCACTCCAGCTGGCTGTGTTGGCTCAAAATGTTTAATACGTGTATTAAAATTTAAGAATAAAATGGGGAACTTTTGGCTACTTGAAACCTATGGAGGCACGCATTCGTTAGAAGATGCAGACAACGGGTGGCGTTGTCTGGAAAACCACTCTTATAGGGAAAGATAGAAAGATGAGGGGATATTCTATGAACCAGGGAAAACACCGTGGCTGGACCAATTGCCGACTGTTCGGCTCATGCGCGGCGCTGGCATTGGGGCTGGTTTTGTTCTCGGCCTGCGGCGGTAGTGGGCATAACACTACCAGCAGTACAGGCAGCGCTAATAGCGGGAACGCGATGGGTGCTAACGGGAACATAGCGAACGCGAGCGGTGAGAATACCGGCACTACGCCGGTCAGTTCCGGTAACAATAACACGAATGGCACTCCCAGTGGCCAGACGAGCTCAAGTGGCGCGTGCGATCAGAGGACGAAGGTCACCATCAGTGACAAGGCTCAGCCTGGAAAGGCCAATGAGTATACGTTTACTCCTGATCATGTGACCATTAAAGCTGGCCAGTTTATTTTTTTCAGCAATCAGAGTAACCAGGTTCACACGCTTGTTGCATCACCGGATGCGAGTCTGGCCGACAGCACTATTGATCGCAACGAGGAGCAGCCTGTGCAGTTTACCAAAGCCGGGACTTATACGCTGGAAAGCCAGGATCCCAAACACCGCGGTACTATGCAGGTAACGGTCAATTCCGCCGCCGGCGCTACCTGCGGGATCAGCGCGCCGAGCACAACCGTGACCTTCACTGAAAAAGTGGCTCAGGGCCGTCCTGACGCGTATGCGCTTACTCCCAAAACGGTAAGCATCAGCGCGGGCCAGACCATCGCGCTTCTGAACAAAACCGACCAGTCGTTCAACTTTTCCTGCAAACCGTCCGCTGACATCGCGGAAGGTAATCTGCGGGTAGATATGAACGAGCAACAGGTGGTTCAGTTCGCCAAAGCAGGGAAATATACCTGTACCAGCACCGAGTCGCCCGCTGAAGCGGTCGCGGTCACCGTCCATTAATTCAGGTCTGATGAGTTAAATGAGAAGCGGTAG
>DASVMX010000193.1:0-28613 GCA_036384215.1 Ktedonobacteraceae bacterium
AACCAGGCGCACGCGGGATCGATTACTGGAGGCGCGGACGTGGTGGTAGCTCTGAAAAACATAACGGCGGTACAGGAGCTAATTAAATACATGGCGACAGCGCAGGCACAGGAAATCTGGGTCAAGCGCGGCGGTTTTACCTCGCCTAACAAGTCGGTTAATCCTGATTCGTATCCCGACGCTGTGTCCAGGTCTTCGGCGCAGCAACTCGCGCAGTCCTCGGTTTTCCGCTTTGGCGCTGATGACATGATGCCTTATACCGTTGAGCGCGTTTTCTGGCAGCAGGTGCAGAACTTCGTCGCGGACCAGCGCCAGCTCGATATCGTGCTTAACACCATTGAGATGTCCGCGCGCCAGAATTATGGCGCGTAACCATTGTTATGAAATTGTGGAGAAAGAAGGCGCGAGAGACCGCGCCTTCTTTGCAAAGAAAATGGTTAGCCTTTGACCGAGCCTGCCAGGATGCCGCGCACAAAATAGCGCTGCAGGGCAAAGAAGATAATCAGGGGGAGAATAGCTGAGACAAAGGCCGCCGAGGCCAGCACCTGGAAGTTACTATTGCTGGTGGTCGAGTTGACCATATTGGCGATGGTGACAGTCATAGGCGTGCTATTAGGATTACCGCCGAGGACAACCAGGGCGACAAGCAGATCGTTCCAGACCCACATGAACTGGAAGATGATCAGCGAGGCCAGGGCCGGGACCGAGAGCGGCAGTACCAGGCGGAAGAAGATCAGCACGTGTGAAGCGCCGTCGATATGCGCTGATTCGAAGAGATCCGCAGGGAGTTCGCCAAAAAAGTTGCGCAGCAGGTAAATTGCAAAGGGCAAGCCATATGCTGTGTGCGCCAGCCAGATTGCCAGGTAGCTGCCGGTGAGGCTGACGCCAGTCAGAATCTGTAGGATGGGAATCAGAGTGATCTGGATTGGAACAACCAGCAGGGCGACAATAATGATAAAGACCCAATCGCGCCCGGGAAACTTCATCCACGCGAAAGCGTAGGCCGCGAAGGCCGCGACCAGCACAGGTAGAATTGTGCCGGGAATGGCAATGACCAGGCTATTGAGGAATGCTCGTCCCATACCCTGCGCGTTTATTACCTGCTGGTAATTGTCTATCGTGAAATGCCAGGGGTAGGCCAGAGCTGTCCACCAGCCGGAATTCTGCACCAGTTCGCCCGGGCGAAACGAGCTGATCAGCAGTCCCAATGTAGGGACAGACCAGATGATTGCCAGGATGACTACAATAATCGTGACAATGCTGCTGTTGAACAGGCGAAGAATGCGGTGGCGTGGCGAGATGGCTGGCTTGCGCGTAACCGACCTGCCGCCGGTGGATGCCAGGTCGACCGAGGCCACATCGCTGGGTTCAACGGGATTGACGGTACTCATCGTCGAGCCTCCTGTGCGCGGAAGCGCCTGACATTAATGATCATGACTGGAATGATGGCCAGCAGAAGCAGAACCGCCAGGGCACTGCCCAGTCCAAAGTTGCCGAGGCCATTATTGAAGAGCTGATTATAGAATTCCATGGCGACGACATTGGTGTGGTAGTTGCCGCCGGTCAGGGTATACACCACGTCAAAGATCTTCAGGACATTGATCACCATGGTGGTTGTGACTACCAGGATAGTTGGACTGATCATCGGCACAATGATGCCAAAAAAGATGCGTATCTCACTGGCTCCATCGCAGCGCGCGGCTTCCAGAATCTCCGCGGGTACACCCTTGAGCGCCGCCGAGAGGATGACCATGCAGAAGCCGGTCCACATCCAGATATAAATTACCATCAAGGCGATATCGTTGCCCGGCGAATTACTGAGCCAGCCCTGTGGCTGACCGCCAAATGCGACAACGATGGCGTTGAGCACTCCGATTTGCTGCTCGCCGGGAGGTTGATAGGCGTACACGAAGCCCCAGATGACGCTGGCGGCCACGAAAGAGAGCGCCATGGGGACAAAAATCAAGGCTTTCACGACGCTTTCAGCGCGTACCCGGTCCGCCAGGACCGCGATAATCAGACCCAGAATCACCGTGCCAGCAGTGGCCAGGAAGAGCCAGAAGATGTTGTTTTTGAGCACTTCCAGCAGATCGGGGTCGCTGAAGATGAACGCGTAGTTTTTCAGGCCGACAAACTTTGTGCTGTTCGCGTTTTGCAAGCTCCAGATAAAGGTTTGAACGGTTGGATAGACCAGGAAAATCGCCACGAAGATAATGGCCGGGGCGACCCAGATCCAGGCGAAGAGGTTGGTGCTATTCAGATCGACTGACTTGCCTCTGCCTCTGGAGGGCAGTTTTTGCTGTGTTGTGGTAAGAGCCATATTCCCCCCTTCCTAAAAAAACACCAGAGGTGGGCGTACGTAGCAAACGTACGCCCTTATTCTAAGCATAACACAATATGTTGTGTTGTGGAGCCTACGAAGTATAGCTTTGTGATGCCGTAGATTCCATCGAGCTCAGAATGCTATCCAGGCTGCTCGGGCTCTGAACATACTGGAGGGTGGCTTTCCAGAACGCGTTCTCGACTGCCTGCGGCATCAAGTCGTCAGCGCCAAAGCGGAAGATCGAAGCCTGTGTGAGCTGCTGTGCCGAGGCCTTGGCTACCGCGTCGGGATACGCTGACAGGTCAACCGACTTATTGGGCGAGGTGAAACCACCGCGTTTGACCCAGATCTCCTGCGCCGGTGCCGTCGCCATGTACTTGATCAAGCTTTGCACCGCTGTCGTGTTTTTCAGGGCTACCACCACGTCCGCGCCGCCGGTAATTGCTCCTGTATACGCCGAGTTAATCGTCGGGAAGGGGAAGAAGTTGAAATCGGTCCCGGCTACCGCGCTCTTAAATTGCCCGGTGATAAAGCCCTCGGTAAAGTCCCCCAGGTAGTACATGTAGGCCGCGGGCGGATTTTTGAAGGGCAGGAACGAGGCATCCTCGAACCCGGTAGAGATGATTGACTGGGGCGCGCCATTGATATAGTGTTTGCCATTCGCGATCTGTCCAAAGGACTGGAACGCTGTTTTGATGCTGGGATCGGTCCAGGGAATCTTGTGCGCTACCCACTTGTCATACATATCCCCGCCGTTCTGGCTCAGATAGATCTGCGCAATCCAGTCCGCCGCCGGCCAGCCGCTGGCTGCCGCGCTGGAGAGCCCCATCGACCAGGGATACTTGCCACTTTGCGCAATCTTGTCCGACAGCGCAATCAGGTCCGTCCAGGTGCCGGGAGCCTGGTAGCCCGCTGCTGTGAACGATTTGGGATTGTACCAGATAGTGGCTTTATTGGCGGCTTTGTAGAAGAGTGCGTAGAGATGGCCGTTGTAGCTGCCCAGATCGATCCATCCTTGAGAGTAGTCCTTTTTGACCTGATTCATATCCAGGAAACTGTCCAGTGGGATCAGTTTCCCTTGCGCGGCTAGCTGCTGCATAAAGCCGGGATTCGGTAGAACGGCCATGTCGGGCGCGTTGTTGCCGCGAATACGCGTGGTCAGAACCGCGCTCAGGTCGCGCGTTGTTTCAGCATTAATTGTGATTTTATTCTGACTGATAAAAGGAGCCGTAACAGCGTCAAACGAAGCCTTTTCTTCGCCGCTCCAGACGTTCAACAGATCGACCGTTGAAGATTTGGTTGGGCCGCTGGTATTGGTATTGTTCGTGCCAATGCTATTGCCACCGCCACAGGCGGCGAGCAGCGAAGTGGCCGCGCCTGCCGAGAGACCCACGGCCAGGGCGCGCTGCATAAATTCGCGGCGCCCAAGTTTGTGCTGAGCGAAATCTGAAACCAGTTGATCGACTTGATTGCGTTGCTGGCGATCGTATAAAGGCATCTTATCCTCCTTAAAGAAAAGAGTGCGTAGTGTACTGTCATTCATGACAGCCAGTCCGCTTCGTCCGCGCATTAAGAAATAGATGCGTGTGTTTACGGACGAGAGGCGGGGTGAAGGTTCACTGTATGTCCTCTGTTAGTGTACTGAAAAGAGGTATCTTCACAAAACGTCTTTTGGGGGGCTGGATTGGGGCGGCGGTGTCTCCTTCAAAAAAGACTCGTTGAGGGCGTCTATTTTGTTTGCGATTGGCTTATACTGAAAAGGAGAAACGTTGTTGGTTCAGGTAGAGAGGGAGAAATGCGCGAGGAAAGGTTGAGAGAGGATGGATCTGGGCGAGTAAAGCCACTGGCTCTGGTGCCGGAATTTCGTGGCGCGCTGATTTTGACGATTGGCTGGGGGATGCTGGGGAGTGCTCTGAACATTGGGCAGATGTATGTGCTCAGTATGATTATCTCCGAAGTCTTTTTGTCCCATGCGGGCCTGGCGCGAACTGGCCCCTGGCTCCTCTGTTTTTGGTGCCTCAGTGCTGGTCATGCTCTGTTTATCCTGGCTCGTGAAGTGAGCGCGCAGCACGGGGTAATCTGTGCACAGGTGAGCTTGCGGCGCCGCGTTTTTATCCATATGTTGCGTTTGGGGCCAGCCTGGGTACAGGATGAGCGTAGCGGGGAACTGGTAGCGGTGCTGAGCGAAGGTATTGAACGCCTGGAGGCTTATCTCGCTCGCTACCTTCCCCAGGTGGTACTCAGTGCGCTCGTTCCCCTGCTGATTTTGTTGGCGGTTTTTCCGCGTGATCCACTTAGTGCGCTCTTGTTGCTGCTGACAGCCCCGCTGATTCCCCTGCTGATGATGCTGATCGGGCGCAGAGCGGAACGGCGGAGCCAGGCGCAATGGAGAGCGCTTGCCTGTATGAGTGCGTACTTTCTTGATGTGATACAGGGCTTGACCACACTCAAGCTTTTTGGGCGCAGCCAGGATGAACAGCAACGTGTAGCGCGTATCAGCGAGACCTTTCGTGTCAAGACCATGGCGACCCTGCGCCTGGCTTTTCTCTCGGGCGCTGTGCTGGAATTTCTGACTACCATGGCGATTGGTCTGGTGGCTGTGATACTGGGTGTGCGCCTGATCAATCAGCAAATCGCCCTGCGCGATGCTCTCTTTCTTCTGCTTTTAGCTCCTGAATTTTACCGGCCCCTACGTGATCTGGGTGCCGCGCGCCATGCCGGGCTGGAAGGTCGAGCTGCTGCGCAGCGGCTGAGAGAATTGCTCGCACAAACACGGAAGACTGCTCTGTTTTCGCAAGCAGTGATGGGTACGAGCAGTTTGTCTTTTGCTGAGCTGGAAAACAAGCCTGGCCAGGGCTGTGCGTCTTCTTACCAGCCGCCCTGGCAGAGAGAAGGCTCTTTAGAAATCGCGTTGCACAACCTGGTATATACCTATCCAGGCAGTGAGCAGCCTATCCTGTGCGAGCTTTCGCTGGTATTGCCGCCTGGCTCGTGTACCGCGCTGGTTGGGCGCAGCGGCGCTGGTAAGAGTACCCTGGCGCGTCTTCTGTTGCGCTGGTTGCAGCCTGACAAGGGGGCGATTGTCGTCAATGGATACCCTATCGAGCAGATATCATCCGTGGACTGGCGCGATTATGTTGCTTTTGTTCCCCAGCGACCCTACCTCTTTTATGGCAGCGTACGGGAGAATATCCTGCTCGCGCGGCCTTCCGCAAGCTCAGAGGAATTGCTCAAAGCCGCGGAACTGGCGGGCGCGCTGGAATTTATCCAGCGTTTGCCACGAGGATTCGAGACGCCGGTTGGCGAGCAGGGGGCGCGTTTAAGTGCTGGACAGGTGCAGCGTATTGCCCTGGCGCGTGCCTTTCTTAAAGATGCTCCACTGTTGATCCTCGACGAGCCAACTTCTAACCTTGATCCAGAGAGCGAACAGGCAATGCGCCAGGCATTAATACAACTGGCTCGCGAGCGCACTGTGCTGGTTATTGCCCATCGTCTTTCGACTATCGCTGCTGCCAGTCGCGTGCTGGTGTTGGAGCAGGGAAGAATTGTAGAGGTTGTTACACCTGATGAATGGCTTTTGCGATTGAGTGATATATCACAATGGTCGAGAAAGCCAGGCAGGGGAGAGATCATGATGGAGATGGATGCTAGCGCATTGACAGTGAGTTATGACGGAGAAAGATCTTGCTCTGCCAGTTCAGCGAGCCCTCCTGGATTGGGCGCAGAGAAGGTTTCAGCATTGCTTGCAATGCCGCGCCAGGACGATAAGGCACCATCTGTCAATGTATTCTGGCGTTTGTGCAAGATGCAGATGCACCTGGCCGGACCAGTACTGCTGACTGCGTTACTTGGCTGTATTCTGGTAGCAAGCAACCTTGGTTTGTTGAGTGTGGCGGCATATTTGATCAGTGCTTCCTCCGTGGTTGGGTCGCTGGCTTTGCTCATATTGCCGATCTCTTTTGTGCGCCTGTTGGGTCTGGTGCGACCGCTGGTTCGCTATGGAGAACGTTCTGTTTCACACGATGTAACTTTTCGGCTGCTGGCCCGATTGCGCACTTGTGTCTATGCCTGTTTGGAGCCACTTGCTCCGGCATTACTCCTCGGTTATCGTAGCGGTGATATACTGGCGCGTCTGGTTGCAGATATAGACGAGTTGCAGCACCTTTACTTGCGCCTGCTCGCTCCCCTGGCAGTAGCATTGGGTATAAGCTTGCTAGTCTTTCTGGTACTTTCTAGCTTTAGTCCGACGCTGGCCTGGATGGCGCTGGCCTTTCTCATTCTGGCGGCTGGCGTGGTGCCTGTGTTTTGCTGGTGGCTAGCACGCGGCCTGGGTTCGCGCCAGCTCGCGCGGCGCGCGGAGCTCAAGGCTGTGCTGCTAGATGGCATTCAGGGTATGCCGGACCTGCTGGCATGTGGGCAGGCAGGGGCGTATTTGCAAAAAATTGATGCCCTTGACGCGCATTTGAGTGGTCTCCAGCGCCGCCGGAGTTGGATAGCGGGTCTGCAAGAGGCACTCACAGACCTTTTGCGTCAGAGTGCTCTCTGGGGGTTATTGACACTGGCAACACCTCTGGTAAACGCCGGAAAGATCGATGGCATCTACCTCGGCAGTCTGGCATTCCTGATCCTGGCGAGCTTTGAGATTGTTCCCTCATTGGCTCATATTTGCCAGTTTCTCGATGCCGCTCTTGCTGCCGGACGCCGTCTTTTTTCCCTGTTGGACACCACACCCGTTGTCCAGGAGCCAGAACAGCCACTTGCATTACCGCAATGGCAACCGGACCAGAACCTCGACCTCTTCTTTGACCATGTCTATTTTTCCTATAGCCATAAGAATGAGAAGCATGATAGGGAGGGGAAAAGGTGGTGGCAAGTGGGAGAAGAGAGTGGAGAGAATGAAGACGGAAATAGAGAGTTGAAGGCATGGAGAGAGGTAGAGTATAAGGAGTGTCTGGGATGTGGGGACACACTGAGGGATATTACATTGCGAGTGCCCGCTGGTGGACGCGTGGCGATTGTGGGAAACAGCGGGGCGGGTAAGAGCACGTTGCTGAGGTTGTTGTTGCGCGTCTGGGATGTCAGCGCAGGGCGGATTACGTTGAATGGGGAAACTATTGACCGCTATGCCCTGGGTGATCTACGAACTCTCATGACAGTAGTAACCCAGGATACCTATTTATTTAACGAGACTCTGCGCGCCAATCTGCTTCTGGCACGGCCTGGGGCTAGTGAAGGTGAGCTGATGGAGGCGTTGGATCAGGCTCAGCTCGGTGCCTTTGTGCGCCAGTTGCCCGCAGGATTGGAAACCTGGATTGGTGAGCAAGGATTGCGCCTTTCCGCCGGCGAGCGCCAGCGCCTGGCAATTGCACGTGCATTGCTCAAAGATGCGCCCATCCTTTTGTTGGATGAAGTAACTGCCAACCTGGACCCGCGAACCGAGCAGGAGGTGTTCACGGCCTTGCACACATTGATGAATGGGCGTACCACGTTGCTGGTTACGCATCGGCTGGTTGCGATGGAATGCATGGATGAGATCATTGTGCTTGAAGATGGGTGTATTCAGGAACGTGGTACACACACGCAATTGCTGACTCGGCAGGGACGCTACGCTCAACTCTGGGACTTTCAGCAGTCCTTCTGTATCAGCCCGGTGGAGGCAGCACTGGTAAACGGGAGAGGTACAGGTCATTCTTGAGAGGAGAAATACATGGACCCGTCGATCATCTTATCGCGTATCCATTTCGCATTTACCATTGGCTATCATTATCTTTTTCCCCAGTTGACAATGGGGCTAGCGTTGTTTCTGGTGCTCCTCAAGGCGCTCTATTTGCACACGCGTGATGCGCGTTACAATGCCAGTTTGCACTTTTGGGGGAAGATCTTCGCCATCACATTTATTGCAGGTGTGGTAACAGGCATCCCGATGGAGTTCCAGTTTGGGACCAACTGGGCGCGCTTCTCGGCTTATTCGGGGGATATTATCGCGCAGATGCTGGCCATGGAGGGAGCCTTTGCCTTCTTTCTGGAATCGGCTTTTCTGGGTCTTTTTCTCTTCGGAGAGCAGGCTTTTGGGCAGAAGATACATTTTCTATCCGCGATCATGGTCTGGATTGGCACATGGGCTTCGGGTTTCTTTATTGTGGCCACTGACGCCTGGCTGCAGCATCCTGTCGGATATGCAGTCGGAGTGGGACGCCTGGAGATCGCGGATTACTGGAAGGTGTTGTTCAACCCCTGGGTTACTCCACAATATCTTCACACGATCAGCGGAGCAGTTATCACGGGTTCGTTCTTTATGGCGGGACTGGGAGCTTATTATGTGCTGGCCCGGCAGCATCAGGCCTATGGGCGTATCTTTCTCGCAATGGGTGTGATTGTCGGGCTGCTTGCCAGCCTCTTCCAGCTCTGGCCCAGCGGTGATCTTTCAGGACGCCAGGTGGCAAGTATGCAGCCGGTCAAGCTGGCTGCGATGGAAGGCTTGTTTGTAACAGAAGCTGGAGCGGGTATTGTGATCATAGGCCAGCCGGATATTGCACAGAGCAAGCTTGACAACCCAATCATCGTGCCCAGAGCGCTGAGTTTTCTGACCTATCGCAACTGGAGCGCCAGCGTCAAAGGGCTTAATTCTTTCCCACGTGACCAGTGGCCTGACTCGATTGACCTGCTGTACTACAGTTATCACATAATGGTTGGACTGGGCACCATCTTCATTGCCATCATGGGCCTGGCACTTCTTCTCCTGTGGCGCAAAAAGTTGTTTGAGACGCGCTGGATGCTCTGGATTCTTATGTTGGCGACGCCTTTTCCATTTATCGCCAATACCGCTGGCTGGTTCACCGCCGAACTGGGACGGCAGCCCTGGCTCATCTTCGGTCTGCTACGCACCTCGCAGGGCTCGTCGCCGGTTTTGTCCTCGGGGAATGTGCTTTTTACCCTGCTCGGTTTTATGGGCATTTATTTGCTGTTGGGCCTGCTTTACGTTGTGCTGATCGTCTATGACGGCCTGCGTGGCCCTGGTATCCACCAGCCAGATCAGGGAGATAAAGATAGCGAGCAGGGGATGATTGGATATTAACGTTCAAAAACAAGGTAAAAACGAGTAAAGGAGCGATAGATGCTTTTACAGACCATATGGTTTTTTATGATTGCACTGATGTTGTGCATGTATGTGCTATTGGATGGCTTTGACCTTGGCGCGGGAATAATTCATTTGCTGGCCGCGCGCGACGACCAGGAACGGCGCCTGATTCTACGCGCTATTGGCCCGGTCTGGGATGGGAATGAGGTCTGGCTTATCGCGGCTGCTGGAACGCTCTTCTTTGCTTTTCCTGTGCTTTATGCCGCCAGCTTTAGTGGCTTTTACCTGCCGCTAATGATCGTGCTCTGGCTTCTCATTATGCGTGGGGTCGCGATTGAGCTGCGTTCGCGTTTTTCGCATCCTCTCTGGCGAACTTTCTGGGACACAACCTTTTTTTTGGGCAGCACGCTGCTGGCCATTTTCTTTGGGGCAGCGCTGGGCAATGTCATTCGTGGTGTACCACTGGACGCCTCGCGAAATTTCTTTGAGCCGCTGTGGACCAACTTCAGCCCGTTTAGCGCCACACCTGGTATTCTAGACTGGTATACATCGCTCATCGGTCTGATGGCTCTGGTCACACTATTGATGCATGGTGCAAACTATATCAGCGTCAAGACCAGCGGCGATTTGCATGTTCGTGCGCGTTATCTGGCCAGCATTGGCTGGTGGGCAACCCTGGTGCTTACTATCTTGAGCAGTGTGGCCACTTATTTTGTGCAGCCTCAAATCAAAGCTGGCTTTACCGCTCGCCCCTGGGGAGAGATCTTCCCTCTGCTGGCGCTGGCTGGCCTTGTGGGGACGCGTTACTGGAGTCATGCTGGCCAGGACTTGCTGGCTTTTTTTGCCTCCTGTGCCTTCATTCTCGGCCTCCTGCTCAGCACCGCCTTTGGCCTCTATCCAACCGTCTTGCCTGCCGTCAAACCCGCTTACAGTTTGACCATTTCCAATGCCTCCGCCTCACAATACGGCCTTAGCGTGGGCCTGATCTGGTGGAGCATTGGCATCTTGCTGGCCATCTTTTATTTTGCCTTTACCTACCGACTGTTCTGGGGCAAGGTCAATCCAGCAGATACGCAAGAACAGTTGGGACATTAGTCAAATGAAACGGGAGATGGGCCTGGCATGCAACACCAGACCCACCCCTCGTGATGTTTAGAACTGCGACTGCTGCGCGGCGCTTCCAGTGAAGTCAGAGGTCAGGGGTTTAATGCCTGCCGGGGCCGTCGGGTCAATCTGGTAGACGATGGAGTCACGCGAAGGGACGCGCTGATTGGGCGCGGAACCGTATGTTTCCGCAGGATAGAGCCCGCCCAGGTCCACGTGGTTCAGCGACTCAAAGGTCTTGAAAAGGCTGGCGCGAGTCAGATCTTTGTTATCCAGCGCGTTTTTGAGGATGGCATAAGTGACATAAGATTCAGCGTAGCCGAATTCAAAGTAGCCATCCGGTTTCTGGTTGGGGTAGTATTTGGTAACATCCTGTAACAACTGGGCCATGCCAGGCACGCTGGTGTCTCCCCAGGCCGCGCCCTGCGCGACAACCCAGGCTTTGCTCAGCAGTGGCACCAGAGGAGGAACTTGTAGCAGACCCAGCGCGAAGGCCGGGCTTTGTAAAATCCACTGCGGATTATAACCGAGCTTGGCTGCTGTGCCTACGATGCCCGCAGTAACAGTGGGCAGGGCTGACAGGAAGACGTATTTCGCTCCGCTGGCTTTCATTTTGGAGACTTCTGCTGTGAAATCGGTATCGGTCACGCCGTAAGCTGCCTGGCCGACATCGTTGAGGTGGTAGGCCGTGATTGCTTCTTTGTAGCCAGTCAGACCGTCCTGGCCGTACTCGTCGTTCTGATAGATAATGCCAGTGGCCGGATTCTTCACTCCAAGCTTGTTGACAACGTAGTCAAAGGCATTCTCCACCTGTAAGCGATACGGGGTACCTACAAGGATCAAATATTTTTGCCGGGCCAGCGCCGATGAGAGTGTCGCGCCAGAGACGAGCATCTGGTCTTTGGTGGCCAGGTCATTGATGGCGAAGGTGGTGGGCGTGCCCAGGCTATCGGCGATCATCAAGACCTGGTTGTGGATCTTGTTGTAGAGCTGTACCTCGGTCTGGGGATCGTATTTGCTATCCTCTTCCAAAAATTTGACTTTGAAGCCATCGATGCCGCCGTTGTCATTGACGTGATCGAAAAAAGCTTTTACGCCATTGGCCAGAGGAATGCCAACAGGGGCTGCAACCGGGCCGGAATACGGGGACAAAATACCCAGAGTAATGGTTTTGGCGCTGAGATCCACGCCGGGACCGGCCTGTATGCCTCCTGAACTCGCGTTTGAGTTGCTGCTGGCGCAGCCGGAGAGGATCAACAGGGTGACAAGCAGGATAAATACGCAGGTTGACAGGGACTTCCGATTGGCCATATGCGATACCTCGTTCTTGTACATTCAAGCTCGACAGCATTGTCGAAGCAACACGTCACATTTCTACGGGTTTCAATGGTAAAACCTGTGTATCCAACAAGAACAGTCAGGCTGCTTTAGCTGTGCGCCGGCCCTGGCGGATCAGCATGGGCAGCGAGATCGGTGATTTCCGCGGGGTCACCTCCTTCCTCCTGAGAAGCAGACGGCTTGCGCGCGAAGCGCTGGAGCCGGCTTACCAGCCCGATTAGCCCACCAGGCTCAAAGAGCAAGAAGAGGATAATCAGTGCGCCATAGATCAGGGTATTAAGATCGCCGCTGCTCAGCCCACCGTTACCGCTGGGAGGAGGCAGGAGCGAGAAGTGGTCTATGATTTGCGGCAGGGCGAAGACAAAAGCCGCGCCTAGCAGCGAGCCCCAGATACTGGCAGCTCCGCCGATGATGATCGCGGCAACGAACTGAATAGAGAGCGTCAGGTCCCAGTAATCGGGAATCACGTAGCTGTTATACGAGGCAAATAGCGCCCCGGCAATGCCGGCCAGGAACGAGGAGAGGATAAACGCCCCCATTTTTGCCTCGAAGAGATTGATGCCCATCATCGCGGCCCCAACCTCGTGGTCGCGCACTGCTCGGAACGCTCTGCCCGCTCGCGAACGCGCCACATTGCCAACGAAGAGCGCGATCAACACCAATAGAGGCAGGATGAGCAAGAAATATTGCTGGCCGGAGGTCAGGGCCAGTCCGAGGAATGTGTTTTGCTGGTCAAAGGCCGCGTCGCCAAGTGCCGGGACTGGAAAGGTTCGTCCCTGTGGCCCGCCAGTGACTGCGCGCAAATTAATAAAGACATAATGGCCGATAAAGACCAGCGCCAGGCTGACAATGCCCAGGTAGAAGCCCTTGAGTCGCAGTGCCGTTGGTCCGACCAGAGCACCAAGCAGCGCGGCCACAATACCCGCTGCGGGCAGCCAGATGATAAAGGGCAGCGCAAATCCCTGCGGATCAAGCAGACCGGCTGGACGTGTGCCGCCGAGCAGCGCCGCAGTATATGCTCCAATCGCCATGAAAAATGCGAGGCCTAGCGAAACCTGGCCGGTATAACCGGAGAGTACATTTAGCGCAATGACCGCGATGGCCGCAATCAGCGTATTGTTGACAATAGTGAACCAATCGTCACCGGCGATCACAAAGAAGAGGATTGTTGCCAGCACAAGAATGCCAGTAAGAATCCAGCGTGAAAGCGGGAGCTTATGCCTGGCCTCGTTGAGGGTCGTAGCGTTGGTTGTAGGCAGTGGCGTGTCGGGTTGCCTGGAGACGCTGCTCATATGCGTTCCACCTTTCGCGATCCGAACAGGCCATAGGGCCGGATGAGTAGAACCAGGATCATCAGTAGATAGGGCATAATATCGTGGAAGCCCGCGCCCAGAATGCTGGTAATGTTGCTCTCGTAGCCGGCAGTCAGGTCGAGGGCCAGGCCGATCACAATGCCGCCTACCACCGCGCCGCTGATCGAATCCATACCGCCCAGGATAATGGCTGGAAAGGCCAGCAGGGCCGCGCTGCCCAATGTGGGGGCGATGGCGAACGAGCTGATGGCCAGAAACACACCGCCGATTGTAGCGATGCCAGCGGCCATGCCCCAGGCCAGCGCGTGGACGCCACGCACATTGATGCCCACGGCCAGCGCGGCTTCCTGATCCAGGGCTGTGGCTCGCATGGCCAGGCCGTATTTTGTATAGCGGAAGAAGGCTAAGAGCAGCAGACAGAGCACCAGGGTAATAGCGATGGTCCACAGATCGTTTGTGGCAAAATGCACGCCGCCCAGATTGAAGCCGCTGGTCACCCCGAAAGGCGAGGCCGCGGGAATCGGTTGCGAGCCCCAGATCACAAACACGCTGGTGAGCAGTATGATATCCAGCCCGATTGTCACCATCAGCAGCGAAAAAGTGGGGCGACCGAGCATATGGCGGAGAATCAGGCGCTCGAAGGCCAGTCCGATAGCCACAGTTATCACCACACCCAGTAACAGGGCCAGCAGAAAGGGCAAATGCGCCACAAACGTACCGGCAGAGACAATATAGGTGCCCACCAGCAGAAGCTCGCCCTGTGCGAAGTTAATTACCCCACTGGCCTTGAAAATAATGGAGAAGCCGAGGCTGATCAGAGCATAGATACAGCCCAGTGCGATGCCAGCGAAGACCAGTTGCAAAAAATAAGCCATACGAGCATTCTCACTTTGATTTCCGAGAGATTGACATCTCTCTTTTAAAGACAGAGAAAGCAGAGCTACACGTCCTTTGCCTTACTTGAGGGATCGCGCAATTAATGACTACTCTCGGTGGAAATAGTGGCTGTTTCCCCGAACGTTTCGCCCAGGTAGGCTTTGATGACATCGGGATTAGCCTGGACCTCTGCGGGAGAGCCTTGTGCAATAGCGCGTCCGAAGTCGAGCACCAGCACGCGGTCGGCAATCGCCATGACCATGGCCATATCGTGTTCGACCAGGATCTGTGTGACGCCGAGTTGCTCTTTGACCTCGGTCATGATCTCAGCAACCTCCTCTGTTTCCTCGGAACTCATGCCCGCCACTGGCTCGTCAAGCAGCAGCAACACAGGCTCCATAGCCAGGGCGCGCGCCAGATCGACGCGTTTTTGCAGGCCATGAGGCAGACTGCCCAGCGGCAGCGTATGTAGCCTGGTGAGATCCAGCAGGTCTAGCACATGCAGGCAATAGGCACGATTTTTGCGTTCCTCCTGACGCGTTGGACCCAGGAAGAGACCGCCGGAGAGGATGCCGCTGCGCATGCGCGTATGTCGGCCCAGCAGTAAATAGTCCAGCACGCTCATGCTGGGGAACTGGCCAAGGTTTTGAAATGTACGCGCAATGCCGGCGCGTGCGATCTGGTGGGTTTTGAGGCGCAGAAGGTCATACCCATTGAACACCACGTGTCCGGCAGATGGCTGGTAGACGCGCGAGAGTACATTGAAAAGCGAAGTCTTGCCCGCGCCATTGGGGCCAATCACAGCAAAGAGTTCGCCTGGCAGAACCTGAAAAGAAACCTCGCTCAGCGCATGGACGCCCGCGAAGTGTACGGAAAGCCCCTCGACTGAGAGCAGCACGCTTGCCGTGTTGCGTGGTTCGGCAAAATGTTCACGGGCAGTTTTCATGGTGTCCACCTGCGCTCTCTTGGGCCTGTGCCGCGCGTGCTGAGCATAGTATGTTCTTTTTCTTTGTGCAGGCCCAGGTAAAAATGCTGGACGCGCTCATCGCGCAGGAGTTCCGCGGCTGGTTGGTCCAGAACTACGCGGCCTGTTTCCAGGACATAGCCGTGGTGCGCGACGGAGAGGGCCATATGCGCGTTCTGCTCGACCAGCAGCACCGCCGTGCCGCTGGCGTTGATTTCCGCGATGATCGCGCGGATCTGTTGGACCATAAAAGGGGCAAGACCCAGCGAGGGCTCGTCGAGCAGAAGCAAGCGCGGGCTGGCCATTAGAGCGCGACCAATTGCCAGCATCTGCTGTTCGCCGCCAGAGAGATAACCGGCATGGCGTTCGCGCCGTTCGCGCAGAATCGGGAAGAGCTCCATCACGCGTGTATACGCCCGTTTCACCGCCGCGGGATCGCGCGCGGAGATCGCACCGGTACGCAGATTTTCCTCGACAGTCAGGTCAGCGAAAAGGTGACGGCCTTCCAGCACCTGGGCAATGCCGCGGCGCACAATCTGGGTTGCGTTAAGCTGATCGATGCGTACATCGTCGAAGAGAATAGAGCCACGCGTAATGCTGGCCCGGTGATGCGGCAGCAGGCCGGAGATCGCGCGCATGATCGTCGTCTTTCCGGCACCGTTGGCGCCCAGAAGCGCCACCACCGAACGATCAGGTACCTCCAGCGAAATACCCTGCACCGCGGGGATCGTGTTTTGATAGGTGACCGCGAGATCCTGGAGTACCAGCATGGTGCCTCCTCTGCATTGATATCGTTTCGCCTGTCAAAGAGATCGCGGAAGAAAATACAAAGATGCTAAAGGCTCCAGAAACAAAAGCAGAGTTAAAACCTTGCTTTTGTTTGATATGTATTTGATAGTAGCATGTTTCTGATGCGTCTGTCCAGTCTTTACAGGCTGTTTTATTGCCTTCTTACAAACTATAATGAACATTCAATCAGGAAAAATGGCACCCGGTTCTATATTCGTGTTGATGTTACAGGCAGAAATTGGGGTCCATTGCATCTGCCGCTTTCGATCAGATATACTGAAAAATATCTATAAAACAGAGCGGTGCTTACATTTATGAGAAACAGCGAATCGATGCCCCCTGTAGCTTCTCGCGGCTCTCGTGATCAGCTCTGGATGGTTCCTTACGCGCGTAATCCCTTTTTTGCCGGGCGCGAAGAGGAACTCCAGGCGCTTGAGGCGCTGCTGCATGATGACCAGAATACTGGCAGTGGGCTGGCGCTCTACGGCGCGGGTGGAATTGGCAAGACACAACTGGTCCTGGAATATGTCTATCTCCACCGAGAGGAGTATGGCTTTGTCTTCTGGGCGCTGGCTGAGACACGCGAGACCTTGAATGCCGCGTACAACGATATTGCCGAGTTGCTCGCTTTGCCTGAGAAAGGTCTGCAGGAGCAGCGGTTAATTATCGAGGCAGTGACGCGCTGGTTGGTAGCCAGCCCCGCCTGGCTACTTATTCTCGATGGGGTCGGCGATCCCTCCCCGCTCAAAGATTTTCTTCCAGCCACGTTCAGCGGTCACATCCTGTTTACCACGCGTGCCAATGGGCTGGGCAAGCTGGCCAGGCGTGTGCGCGTGAAAACGCTGAGCGCGGACCAGGCCAGTCGCTTACTCCTGCGCCGCAGCGGTATACTGCGTGGTACAGGCGAAGCCGCGTTGAAGGGACTTTCGCCAAAGGATGAGGAGTCTGCCAGAACGTTAGCCGCGCAAGTGGAGTGCTTGCCACTCGCGCTCAACCTGGCTGGCGCGTATCTCGCGGAAACTGGCTGTGGCTTGCCTGCGTATCTGGGACGCCTGCGCGGGGCTCGTGTGCCGCGAGTGAGCACCGGGGACGTGTCCGATGAGAAACTGTCTGGTGTGTTGCAAAAAGTAGTGCGTCTGACAGGCGAGAAAGTGGCAAAAAGCGGGTCATTAGCGGCTCAAATAGTTTCTCTATGCGCCTTTCTCGCGCCTGATGAGATACCTGAAAATCTGCTCGTGACCTGTTTTGCTGTCTTGCAGAAGCAGACGCGCAAGCTGGCTATCAGCGCTTCCAAGCGCGAGGCGGCCCTGAATACGCTCAACGCCTATGCCTTGCTTGAACGCGATTGTGGTATACAGTTCCTGTCGATGACGCGTGAAATCCAGGCTGCCTGGCGCGCGTTGCTGCCGGCCAGCGAAGAAAAAAGCTGGGCTGAACAGGCTGTACGGGCGATTGGCTCGATCTTTGCCGCGCTGGATATCCACGATTGGGAAGCCTGCCAGCGTCTGTTGCCCCATGCCCAGGTCTGCGCCGCGCACATCGAGCGCTGGAAGCTCCAACTGGTTGAAGGTGCCTGGCTACTTCACCATATGGGCTGGTATCTGCATACGCGTGGACAATATGCCGAGGCGCAGCGCTATGAAGAGCGGGCTCTGGCCATTTATCGCACGGTTCTGGGTAATGAGCATCCTTCCACTGCGATGATTCTGAACAATCTGGCTGTCACCTACGAGGACCAGGGCAAACTCCAGGACGCGGCCACACTCCATGCCCAGGCACTGGCGATTCGGCGCAGCGTGCTGGGCGAGAAGCACCTTGAGACCGCTGCCAGCCTGAACAATCTGGCACTGGTCTATCATGACCAGGGTAAACTGGACGACGCGGCTCCTCTCTACCTCCAGGCGCTGAGTATTCGCCGCGAACTGCTCGGTGAAATGCACCCGGAAGTTGCCACACTCCTCGCGGACCTGGCTGCGCTTTCTGTTGATCAGGGCAAATTTCATGAGGCGCTGGCCCATTATCAACAGGCGCTGGTGATTCGCCGTAAAGTGCTGGGCAGCCGCCACGCTGAGACGATTGCCTTGCTTGGCGGTCTATCCGCGACTTATCAGGCTCAGGGCAAGTTTGACGAAGCCATCCATTGGCGCCAGCAGGCCCTGGTCGTTCAGCGTAAGACGTTGGGCAATGAGCATCCCGAGGTTGCCGCGACCTTCCGCGCGCTGGCCACGATCTACCAGGCGCAGGGCAAATTGGACGAGGCCGCTTTCTGGCTTCAGCACTCCCTGGCCCTGGTAAATACCCCTTCCGGGCCAGTTCAGCCAGCGCCTGCCCGCGCCCTGGAGGCGCTGGCTATCGCCTATGAAGAGGAGGAGCAGCACGAAAAAGCCGAGGCGCTCTACCAGCAAGCGCTGGCCATCTATCGTCGAGACTCGGATGGAAGCTCGCCAGACGTTGCCAGGTGCTCCTACAATCTCGCGTTGCTCTACCATGATTGTAAGCGCGCTGCCGAGGCGCGACCTCTGCTTGAGCAAGCCCTGGCAATCTGGCAGGAGCAGCGCGGGCCGAACCACGCCGATACCAGGAAGGCGCGCGAAAAATATGAGCAGATTGTGCAGAAGCAGAAGGAGACTCGCGCGAAGCGCGGGCTGCCAATCTCTGAGTCGGAGCGTCACGATTCCGGCGGCCTGAAAGGTATTGCCCAGGCCTTTCGTCGGAATGGGCACAAAAAAGCATAGATCTTTCCATCCCTGTTTCCGTCTCCATTGTATTTGTCTATGTATCATTTCCAGAGAGGTTTTTCCTATGGACACAGTGGTCAAGACACGCCAGGGGGCTGTGCGTGGCAAATTGGTTGAGGGCATTGTGGCCTTCAAAGGGATCGCTTACGCTGCGCCGCCCTTTGGTCCACGCCGTTTTCGTCCGCCGCAGCCGGCTGAGCCGTGGGATGGGGTGCGCGACGCGCTGGAGTATGGCGCGACCGTGCCGAAGCCGCCATATTTTCCGCCCTTCGATAAGATTTTGCCGGAATCCGCGCGTCCCGGAGAGGATTGTCTCAACCTCAACATCTGGACGCCCGACCCTGGAGGCGCTGGTTTGCCAGTGATGGTCTGGATTCATGGTGGCGCGTTCAGAAATGGCACAGGGATGATTCCCACGTATGACGGTACCCATTTTGCGCGCGACGGTGTGGTATGCGTAACGATCAACTATCGCCTGGGCATCGAGGGCTTTCTCTATCTGGGAGAAGGAACCGCCAATCTTGGTTTACTCGACCAGATTGCGGCTCTGCAATGGGTGCAGGAGAACATCGCAGCCTTTGGTGGCGATCCGACCAATGTAACGATCTTTGGCGAGTCGGCGGGCGGCATGAGCGTTACCACGCTGCTTGCGATGGCAAGCACGCGCGGGCTTTTCCGGCGTGTCATTGCTCAGAGTGGCGCGGGCCATCACGTGCTTACCCTGGAGACCGCGCGCCTGATGGGACGGTACATCGCGGCAAAGCTGGGCGTCGAAGCGAGCGCCGAGGCTTTCTCGGTCGTGCCTGGAGAGCGTCTGCTCCAGGCACAGGTCGAACTGGCGAACGAGATCCCCGCCAATCCCGATCCGCTGCGCTGGCGTGAAGTGCTACTCAATCTGATGCCGCACGAGCCTGTGATCGATGGCGAGATTCTATCTGATCAGCCCATCAAGTTGATTACCGCCGGAGCCGGGAAAGGCGTGGATGTGATGGTTGGCTCGAACGCTGATGAATACAATTTTTTCATTGTGCCACCAGGCGCAATTCACGCCATTGGCGAGCGAGCGCTGGCAGGACTGAGCGTGGCATACGGTTTCCCGCTGGAAGAGACGCTGGCGATCTACCGCGAATTGCATCCAGGGGCCAGTCCTGGTGAAATATACTCGGCCCTGGTCACGGACTGGTTTTTCCGCATTCCGGCCTTTCGCCTGGCCGAAGCGCGCGTGGCTCATGGAGAAACCGCGTACCTGTATGAATTTGCCTGGCGCTCGCCATTGTTTGAAGGCCGCCTGGGCTCATGCCACGCACTGGAACTGGCCTTTGTTTTCGATAATCTCCACCAGGAGACCAACCGCGGTCTCGTCGGACCCGCGGGTCCGCAAGTCGTTGCCGATGTTATGCACGCTAGCTGGGTTTCCTTCGCACGCTATGGAGATCCAGGCTGGCCGCGCTACAACCTTGAGAGGCGCGCAAGCATGCGCTTTGATCTCGAGTCTGAAGTCGTGGATGATCCGCATTCAGTCGAGCGCAAGCTCTGGGAGGGCCGGCGTTAGCACATCAATAGATCAGGCGAGCTTTGTAAAAAAGTATGGGTCACAGAAACCAGGATTGTGACTCCACACAATCCTGGTTTCTGTGACCCATACTTTTTAATCCGCGATCATCATATCGCTGGCCAGGCTATCCGGGTGTGAGACCTCGGGAATCAGCAGATCAGGAGCAGGTGGATCGAGTGCGAGCACACTCTGGTGGCTCATGTCTGGGAGCAGCAGATCCTGGCGCGCGACATCGGCGAGCAGGAGCTGATGATAGGGTCCAGCAGTCATGAGATCAGAAGGGTTGACCTCTACCACAGGGCTACTCCAGCGCGTCTCCTCCGGGAACATGGCATACCTGTCCATTGACAAGGAAAAATGCTCCAGGGGAAGATCTTGCACTGCCGGGTAGACGATGGGCACGACGCGTTCGAGTTGTAGCTCATCGTAGATCTGTTGCAAATGAATTTTCAGCGTATCAGGCAGTACAGATTCAAAATGAAGGAAGCAGCCCAGGCTCTCTTCAATCATTTTTTTGATATGCCGATCTCCTTTCTTTTCATGGAAATGCGGGCTTTTAGAGAGGTATTGCTGGAAGATCACCTCTCCCGCCTGTTCTTGCGCCGTAACCGCGTGAAAGAGCAGGTCGATAAGCTGGAAAGTTTCGACCGAAAAGCCGGAAGAGAAGCGCAGGGTTGTCGCTGTTTTAAGCGTCATGCCCTGTTCACCAGCGTTTGACGAGTTGATTGGATGAGGTTGGGAGCCAAACCAGCTCTCCAGTAATGTATCAAAGAGGGGAGAGACGACTCTGCTTGTGCGCCCCAGGACCCTGGTTTCCAGGTTGAGGTTCTTCATATCTGGCTTCGACGACCAGCAGATGCGTACATTGTGTAAATAAGAGGGATATGTTCTGTACAGGTGCGATTGTACAAAAGGGCCATACGCGAGGGGGGAGGAAGATGGAGGGGTTGCCGTAAAAAGCCGGCACATTGCGAAAGTGTACTCCAACAAAGCGCTGGGAACGAAATTGTCGGCATCATAAAAGATCAGCCAGCGAAGATACCCAAGCTGCTGGGCAGCGAGGGCGCCAATATACATCCCTTCGCCTTTGCCATTGCGTATTCTGCCATCCTTGCCCAGGATCTGGTGGACGCCAGACGCTTTCAGGAACTGGGCAAGAGGGCGATCTTTCTGGTGGATCAAGTACGTTTGCCGGTGGTCGGCCAGGCGTGTTTTGAGCGCGGCAGCGAGCTTCTCACGTTCGCTTTCCTGACAATTTGTCACAACAATGATGGTACTATTCACGGGAATGTACCAGAGAACTCGCAGGAGAGTTTCAATGCTCTCGTTTTTGTGCGAAATGACAAAAGCCGTGTGAGACAAAAAGTCATTTAAGGCTGCGAGATCGCGCGTTTCCAGAATATGGGGAAACTGTACTGTCTGAATGTTCACGTTGCGCTACTCCACGTACAATTAGTAGGACAAACGGGTGCAAATGTCACACCGTTTTTTTGGTGTTGTGGGCGGCCTTGCCCGTATGCCATCACAATGGCGACTTTCGGCTGGCCAGGCCGCTTTCAGGCAGGGACAATGCGACAGTGGCTAACGTAGGCTAGAGTGTTCAGAAAATGAACCAATCATCGGCACTTCTCACAAACAAATGTGTTTCATTTAGATGTACGCGAATCTGGTGATAATCGTTTCATCGCTGGCTAAATAATAGTACTCTGGTACGCCCTGAGCAAGGCTAAACGAAGATGGTACGCGGACAGAAGCTCGTTTTATCACGCGCTTTTGTAGGGAGAAAGGACGAGAAAACCACTATTACTTTCTCGTCCTTCTCGTGGCATCACGGGTGGTAGTGTTAGAGAGAACCAGCCCAACCCAGACCCCAATCGTTCCAGGACAGCCCTTTGATATACCAGTCAGTGGTAGTCAGGCCTGCGGGGTAGTGCACGCTGCGGCTTACCACGCTCGAGGGTATGGCAAAATCCGTTGGATGGCGGCCTTGTTCGGCCAGCAGCATGCCCTGGTGCCAGATTGGTCCAGCGCCAGTTACCCCGATGACATTGTGCATCGGCGAATTATCGTTATTGCCCGCCCAGACCCCCATGACGTAATCATTGGTATAACCGACTGTCCAGTTGTCCGCGAAATTTTGCGAGGTACCGGTTTTTACCGCGGAGGGATAAACGGTACCGGGATGGCCCGCGTAACATTGTGCCTGTGTGCTGGTGTACAGATAGAGCATACTGCACGCGCCGAATTCGAAGGTGCGCGCCTTATTATCGCTCAGCACGTTGGTCATCAGAAAGGCGACCTGCTTGCTGAGCACGCGTTTTCCCGTGGTTGGAACCTGGTAGACCACTTTGCCCTGTGTATTAGTGATACTGCTAATAGCGTGCGCGGGTACTGCCACTCCGCCATCCGCGAAGGCGCCATAGGCCGAGGTAATATCCAGCAAGCGTACGCCCAGCGTGCCCAGGACCATCGTATAGTTGGGGGTACCGGTATATGTTGTAATTCCCATGGCCTGAGCGGTCTGGAGCGCCGAGTCCACGCCCGTTTTGTAGAGCAGCTTGACCGCGGGAATGTTAAACGAGTTTTGCAGCGCAGCGCGTGCTGAGATCAGGCCGTGATAGCCCAGATCGTAGTTCGCCGGCGTGTAGGCAGGCAGTCCGCAGCACATGGGAAAGCTGGTGCGCGTATCCAGGATCGGCATACCAGGACTGAATCCGTGTTTGAAGGCAGTGGCGTAGATGAACGGCTTGAAGGCCGACCCCGGCTGGCGATAGCCCTGCGAGGCGACATCGAACTGTCCATAGGTGCGATTGTTTGGATCAATATTGCCCAGCAGAACACGGATCGCGCCGTTATGGAAATCGAGCAGTACCTCGGCTGCATTGGTCAGGTGATTGGATTTAGAGAGTTGTTTGACATTTTGCTGCGCTACTTTGAGGATCTGGTTTTGTAAAGGTAAGTCGAGAGTGGTCTGAACCACCAGGCCAGAGCGCGAAAGCTCGCTCACCTTTACGTGCAGGAGCGTTGCCAGCTCGTTCAAAGTATACGCCTCAAAGTGGGGCGCGAGCGTATTATGTACAATGCCAGGCTTGAGAAAATGGGGTTGCTGGGCTTCGATGAGAGCGGCTTTCTCCTGATCCGCTGTAATATAATGCTGGATCTGGAGCTGGTTAAGGACATCTTGCATGCGATAGAACGTGGCGCGGGGGAAGACAAATGGATTGTACTGCGAAGGGTTCTGAGGGATACCGGCCAGCATGGCCGCCTGCGCAAGGTCGAACTGCGCTGCCGCGGTCGCCTTAGGAGTATCGTGCAGGCCGAAATAGACAAAAGCCGCGGCCTCCGCGCCATAGGCCTGGTTGCCATAGTAGGTCGTATTGAGATACATATCCATGATCTGCTGCTTGGTATAATAATGCGTCGCTTCTGGCGCGAGGATCAACTCTTCAAGCTTGCGGATCGCCGTATCCTGATTTCCTACAATCACATTTTTAATCAACTGCTGCGTAATAGTGCTGCCACCAGCGACCACGTGCTTGCTGTTCCAGTCAGAGATCGCCGCGCGCACAATGCCGGTAATGTCATAGCCAGGATTGGTCCAGAAGTATTGGTCCTCAATCGCAATCTCAGCGTGGATAAGATTGGGCGAGATATCGTTGAGCGCTTCCGAGACCTGTAGACCCTGATCGACTGCCTCAAAGATCTGGGTACCATGTTCGTCATACATGCGCAAACTATCGCCTGGCAGCAGGTTGACCAGGTTTATCACTTGGCTCTGGTAGCGCTGGTTTACCGCTGTCGCAAAGGCTGTATAGATCGCGAAGAATGAGCCGGTGATAAAGAGCAGCGCCAGCGTAGAAACGGCCAGTGGCATCAGTGACCAGCGTGTGCCAGCGCTATCGACTCTGGCATAGTGCAGATTGCTGCGGTGGAGATTTTTGCGTTTCATATGCCGCCGGGTATACCAGCCCTGCTCGTGGAGTGGGGTATGAGTTCCCTCGTAATATGTGCCACGGCGCGAGAGAAACTGAGGTTTTTCATCTAAGCGCTGTGCAGCGGCTGCCCGGCTATGTTTGGGTAGAGTAGCCGGTACTCTGGGTTGCTCTGGAGTTTGCATATCAATACTCTCCCGAAAAACAGTTCTCCAGGCTTATGAATAACATATGCGACTGTATTTCTATAAAATGATGAATGAGATGCCAGGAACAAATAGGACAGAGAAAAGGCAGAACACATTAAAAAGAGGCAAGAACGGAACGCCATTGTCTGTCTCATTTCTGTGAGAGGCAGTGTCCAGGCAAAACGAGAAGTAGCCTTCCCGATTGACCCCCTGTATGAAATACGTTTCGATCTTCAATCTGGTAACAGTCGGTACCTGTGGTTTGAATATGATCTCAGCGCACCGCGGGAGTGTGCTGAGATCGAAGAGAAGCAGGCGATGTATCTCTGCTTTTTTATACGCAAAAGGGTTACGCCTGAATGATAGACCTTTTGTTCCAGCCGATTTTCGAGTATATTTGAGGTATGAAGAAGACAGAAGCATTGCCAACCATAGGATTTGCGACTCAACAGGACTGGGAAGCCTGGCTCAGCGAGCATTGGGAGGACTCCACCGGCCTGTGGCTGAAAATTGCCACAAAAGCGACCAGAATTTATTGCATGGCAGTTTTGTAAAGTACTTGCATTAAAAATCTCTTTGTTCTATACTTTTTGTGGCGATTTGCTATAAATATATCGTTGTATGACGTATGAGCATACAATGTATCAAATTGCTGAGATGGTTGTGAGCTGAGGAGTGTTCGATGAAGCCCCTTACTCTTGTCTGTGATATTTGTGGTACTGTAAATCGAGCAAATCAGATGCACTGCCTGGCTTGCGGCCAGGTGCTTGTGTCATTTGCCGATGACCTGGCGTTTACATCTGCTCCTACTGTTTCCGTGCTTTCAAATATGTTGCTGAAGCAGCGTTATCGTGTGATGCATGTTATAGGGAAAGGAGGAATGGGCACCGTTTACATCGGGAGAGATACGCAGTTGGGGAACCGCCTGGTTGCGATTAAAGAGATGGGCCAGAACAGCCGGGTCTTTCCTGAAAGATTTGAGGCGGCCAGGAATTTTCAGCAGGAAGCGCATCTGCTGGCGGGTCTCCAGCATCCGAATTTGCCGAGCATCTACGATCATTTTGAAGAGGGACAGCGCTGGTACCTGGTCATGAGCTTTATCAAGGGCCAGACGCTCATTGATTACCTTGAAGCGCAAGGCGGGAGATTGCCAGTGGAGGAAGTTCTCTCTATAGGAATTACGCTCTGCGATGTGTTGAATTATTTGCACTCCTGGAATCCGCCGATTATTTTTCGCGACTTAAAGCCATCGAATATCATGCGAACAGTGGATGGGCATATCTATCTGATAGATTTTGGCATCGCGCGTTTTTTCAAGCCTGGTCACGTGGTCGATACGACAAATCAAGGCTCCTCCGGCTACGCTCCACCTGAACAATATGGGACCGCGCAGACAACACCGCGCTCTGATATTTATGGCCTGGGCGCGACATTGTATCACCTGCTTTCAGGATATGAACTGGCTTATACGCCCTTTCATTTTCCGCCTCTCCAATCGCTTGCTCCGAAGATCCCTCCCCAACTCATTGAATTGATTGCTAAAATGATGGATATAAACGAGGAAAAGAGGCCTGCCAGCGCGGAGATGGCGAAACTGGAACTGCAAAGGATCGCGGAAGAATTCGGTTCAACAGCGTCTCTGTCAGGGTTGCGCTCCTTATCGCACGCGCCGTTAGAGCCTGTCAAATCGCCAGAACCTGTCAGAAGCAAGAAAAAGTTATTAATAGGCCTGTCCATTCCTCTGCTCATAGTGCTTGTATTTGCGTCTTCTTTGATTCTATGGAATCTTATTGTCAATAAGAATACGAATACCCCCTATGGTGTTGTCAATGCTTTTTGCTCTGCGATGAACTCCCAGACTCCTGATTTTCTGGCCGCGTATCACCAATTCTCAAGCAATTATCAACATGACCATTCACTGATTGATTTTCAACGTTCCCTTTTAGGGGCAAACCAGTGTACTATCTCCAGTGCTCCTAATACTGCTAATCAAGCTGTAGTGAGTATGACTATGGCATGCCCGCCGCCGCCTGGTTCAGATAATCCTCCTCCATTGCATGGGCCTCCGCCTCCGCGCATTAATCCCGTGGATCTCACTCTGATTCAAGATGGGGAAGGCGATTGGAAAATCGATACAATCTATATCCTCGGCCCTGATTGTGGCCCTCCCCCTTTTCCGTAGTGGAAGTACTGTACTTGTCGACAGGTGGCGAGAAGAGTAGAATATGATGGACAGTCGGAAGCCACCAGATAGGGGAGAGAAATGTCTATTTTGATCAGGCCCACTATTCATTTGACCCAGGTCTATGAAACGCTGATTGCTACCTACGGAGAGCCTCAAAATGCTCCTGATTATGATCCACTGGGAGGATTGATCGGCACGATTCTTTCCCAACACACTTCTGATATCAATTCAGAGCGTGCCTACCAGCAATTAATCAGTGTGTTTCCCACCTGGGAAGAAGTACGGGATGCACCGACATATAAGGTTGCAGAGGCAATCAAGTCTGGTGGGCTGGCCAACATTAAATCGGTGCGTATTCAAGATGTTTTGCATACGCTGACTGAGCAGCAAGAGGCACAGGAAGGCACAAAAACGCTAGCTGCTTTTCTTTCTGATGAACTTGCGAAGCGCACAACCGAAGATGCCTGGCGTTATCTGAGAACGTTGCCAGGTGTAGGACCAAAGACCGCGGCCTGTGTGCTGATGTTTAACCTGGATCGCCCTGCCATGCCAGTTGATACACAGGCGTCCAGTTGGTGGTAGTGCAGGTCATATCAATGCCCTCCTGTTGCATGAAATTGAAATCGTTCAAACAAAACTGTGACTCGCTGGGCATAATGCTCAGGTTTTCATCGTAGATGTGCCGACGAAGCTTCAAGTGTTTATATGCTTGTCTGCGGATGGTTTGCCAGGTTCGGTGCGGAAGTGCTTGCAGGATGACTTCTCGCGTTGAATGTTCAAAGTGCTCTCGAAGAACAGCCTCCTCTTCTGGCGTCCAATGGCGACCGCCAATATATGGACGAAGCAAGTACATTTGCTCACATCCCCATTCTTCTCGTAGCCATTTGACGCGAACACGTAACCAACGAGGGGTTACTAAATCTACCTCAACAAATTCGATCAGGAAATTGAGCAAGGCAACCCGCTTTTCAAAGGGGTAGGCGTCCCAGTGCTTCTCTAACAGCAGCATCTCGATGTCCAAACTGCGCAATGTTTCATTCAGCTCTTTTTGCAGTCCTGGGAGAACACTCGCCAGCCGCTTTTTCTCTACCTCTAGTTTCTCCGCTTCATTGCGAAACATCTGCTGCAATGACTCGCTGGCAGTTTTTGCAATCTGAGCGATCAAGCGTTCTTGCTCAACAGGAATACTAGCAAGGCTTGCTTTTACTTGCTCGATAGCCCGTTGTTTTTCGATCCGCTTTGCTTCAAGCGCCTGGTTGTACTCTGGGAGGTTGTTTATTTTCTTGATATGGAAGAAAAGACGCTCTACTACGACGGCATCTAATAGCTCAACCTTAATGACCTCGATATGCCCCTGATTGGTAAAGCCAGTCTGGTCTTTCCATTCCTTGGGAACATACGAGTAGTTGTAGGTGTCTTTACCAACGTGCTTGACATAAACCCTTCCTTCATGTCCCTGAACGCGATCTTTCAGCAGTGACTTTCTTTCATCCCATGATTTCTGGTAGTACTTGCCTCGTTTTTGTAGCAACTCCAGGGTATTGCCATCGACGTCCAGTCCAGTTAATTTCGTAAACGCAAATTCAAAAAGTTGTTGATCTACAATAGCAGGATGGGAGTTCTTATTAGCCACCTCGCCTTTCACTATGCGCCACCCTAAGTAGTGACGGTTGGTTAGAATTGATTCAAGTGCAGTACGGGTACGAAGTTGACCGCCTGAGAGTTTCATCATACGGGATTTGAGGTAAATGCTATGTTGCAACTCCTCTGGAATAGGGGGGAAGACAATACGGTTTTCCTCAAGCTCTTTCATAAGTTTGGACAAGTCGCCTGCCAGTTCCGCAAAGCGAGTGAACAGATACACAACAAGAACCGCATGAGGCTCGTACACAATGAAGCGTTTATAGGTCGGACTGGTTGGATTGATGTCTATAACATAGCCTATCGAGACATCACCAAGTCCTGACCAATATCCTTGCTTAGCTGCGCGGATACGTGCTGGATGCATCCAGCCTTTAATCTGCCGCTTAATAAACTCGCCTGCCTCTTTACACTTCCAGCGGAACATCTCTGTCAAAAACTCGTCAGAGAAGTCATAAATCATGGTGTAGGGGCTGACTGCGACAACCAGGACATCGTGTTCCTTGCATTTCTGAATAAACTGGTTGTAGTAGATTTGCGTTTCGTCACGAAACAGCCTTGACTCCTGATAACAAATCACCGTTCCGTG
>DASVMX010000194.1:0-1983 GCA_036384215.1 Ktedonobacteraceae bacterium
CCCAGAAGCGCATTTGGAGGTTAAAGCAAGAAGGTATCTCTCTCCAATGAGACCGTACACTGAGGAGCCGGGTGCGGAGCAATTCGCATGCCCGGTTCTGGATTGGCGGCGGATGGAGCGATCCATTCGCCGACCATACGGGAAGAAGAGGCCGCTTGGGATGCCGATAGGTCTTTCATACTGCCTCTCTTTCCAGGAGAAGTTCGGGACACCGATGGTCACGAGCGTGGGTGGACCAGAAGTCCCAGTCCACCTTTCAGGTTCTACTCTACCACGTTCTGCTGCAGTTTTCCAGTTCGACGCTGTTTCCAATGGTGCTGGATTGGCTTGCGAAGGTCCGTGATACGTTCTGGCGTCAAGGTAATCCAGCGTGGTCCATGAGGAGCTGTTTGCACATATTCCAATTGCCCCGCTTCACACCACTTGGCAACGGTTGAGATATTGACATTGAGCAGGGCTGCTACTGTCCGGGCTGAGTATCGCCCATCTCCACGTTGCCCGGTGGGACACGCTGCTGGGCCCTGCGGGCAACCCGCCTCGATCTGATAATCATAGCGCAGCGATTGCACCTTCTTCACGGTAAACACCCCTCCACCGCCAGCGCAGTATCCGGCTTCATTCAATCTGTGGGCAATGGAAGCATCCGTCTGGGTTGGTGCCCATTGCCGGATACATGTTATGGCCTCTGGCAGGGTTTGGCGAAGCTCCCACGACTTTTTCAGATGCGGAAGAGCGAGACTGGTGCGTGCCTCTGTCTGCCAGCGAATATCGATCACCACGAGGTCGTCACGCTTAGCCAGAGTCACGTCTTTGATCAGCCAGCGCACGAGTTGCTTCCGTTGGGCGTTCGTGGTCGTGGGGGCGTCCCAGATCGCTGGCAGATCCTGAGCCAACGCGCGGATCTGTTCCCGTTGCTCCACTGACAGCCTCAGCGCGTCGGGCACTGGTTGGGTTTGATATTCCCGTTCCAGCCGATCCACTTCCACGAGTTTCTCGTTCCAGTCTCGTTCCAGGCTGCGCGCGACGAGTCGGTTCTCCGGGTCCACCGCATGATAGCGACGGCGCGCCAAGTCTGCCTCGTACTGCGCCCGCTCAATTTGCCGCTTCGCCTGCTGATCCAATTGTTTGGCACGTCCCTCCAGATGGGCGAGAGCCGAGAGCGCGACTTCCAACTGTGCTGGCCCCATGGCTTCCAACAACGCCTTGCTTACGATCTGGTCAATGCGATCCCCTCGCATGGTCTGGCAAACCTTGACCGCCAACTGGGTATGCGCCTGACTGCATTCGTAGATCAACACCGATCTCTCGCGCTGATAGCGCACACTCATCCGACGGCCACATGAGCCACAGAGCACGATTCCCTGCAAGAGCGAAGGACCATCACGTACCGCGCCTCGATGAGCGGCGGCTGGGGTATTCTGGTTATCTGCCAGTTGCTGCTGATTGCACCGGAACTGGTCCCAGGTGATGTAGCCTGGACGTCTGTCCAGCAGCACGATCGGCCACTCCTCCTGCTTGACTCTGCGTGTACGTCCTTTGATCCGTGGTTCTTCGCCGGGCAGGGCGTGCCGACGGGTGTGCGTTCGCCCGTAGACGTAGGCTCCAGCATACAGCGGACTGTGCAACACGTCTAACACGCGACCATGACAGAGTGGCACCCACTCCAACTCACCAGAACGGACACCGCCCCAGTGCCGGGTAGGGAAGCGCAACTGATGCTTGGCGAAGTGGCCTACTACGGCGAGCGCCGATTGATGCTGTTCAAAGAGGGTGAACACCAAACGGATGGCACTCTGAACCGCTTCATCGGGATCAAAGACCACATGGCCCACCGGATCATAGATGAGTCCGCTCGGCAGGCGGAAGCGCAGTTTTCCTTGTTCGGCTTTCGTCAACTTGCCGCCTTGCAATCGCTGATGGAGCCAATGGAGTTCCGCTTCGCTCATGGTTCCCTTAAAACCCAACAGGAGACGATCATTGTAC
>DASVMX010000195.1:0-10635 GCA_036384215.1 Ktedonobacteraceae bacterium
GGGCGCACCGCCCCCACCCAACCATTCTTTTCTCGGAGTGGGGCTAACGCACTTCTTTTATTCGCGCAACAACTGTTCGCGGATGGCGACGATTTCGCGGCGCAGCGTGGGATTGATGTTGACGGCCCGGTCGATCTTCTCGCACGCGTGCAGGACGGTACTGTGATCGCGCCCGCCAAAGAGCTGGCCGATCTCTAACAGCGAGGCCTGGGTCTCCTGGCGAATCAGATACATGGCGATCTGACGAGGCATGACAATGTGTTTGTCGCGCTGCTTGCCGCACATGGCTTCCAGCGAGATGTGATAGAATTCCGCGACCATCTCGGCAATCTGGCGGCTGTTCAAACGCAACTCGCGCACATCTTCGCCCAGTGAGGACATCGCCGCGCGGGCAACTTCCATGGTCAATTCGGTATGATGCAACTGTTGATAGGCCATCAGACGATTCAGGCAGCCTTCGAGTTCGCGAATGTTGGTCTGCACGCGCCCGGCGATATACGCGATGATGTCATCGGGTACGCGATAGCGCAGCAGGTCGGCCTTCACACGCAGAATAGCCATACGCGTCTCCAGGTCTGGCGGCTGGATATCGGCGATCAACCCCCATTCAAAGCGCGAGCGCAGGCGTTCTTCCAGGCTGACAATCGCCTTGGGCGGGCGGTCGCTACAGATTACAATCTGCTTGCTCATTTCGTAGAGGCTATTAAAGGTGTGGAAAAATTCTTCCTCGGTCGATTCCTTGCCCGCGATAAACTGGATATCGTCCACCAGCAGAATATCGACCGAGCGATATTTGGCGCGGAACTCTTCCTGCGTGCGATAGCGGATAGCGTTGACGATCTCGTTGGTAAACTGTTCCGAAGAGACATAGAGTACCGCCAGCCCGGTCTGCACGCCCTGGTGACCGATGGCATGGAGCAGATGCGTCTTGCCGAGTCCCACGCCGCCGTAGAGAAAGAGCGGATTATAGGACTCACCGGGCGCCTCGGCCACGGCCAGGGAGGCCGCGTGCGCCAGGCGATTGCTATTGCCGACGATAAAATCGCTGAAGGTGTAGCGCGAATTGAGCCGATTATGCATCAGCATATTCGCGCGCTGTTCGTTATCCCAATCCTCGCTCAGGGCATCAGCCACGGACGGCAGATAGGGTGGGCGGGTCGCGGGCGGGGCTTGATAGGTTTCCCGCGTCTCTGGCCGGTGCTCCGGGCGAGCAGAGGCTGTGCCCTCGTAGTACGCGTAATTCTCCGTGAATGGCGCCGAGGGAACGTGGGGGCGAGTATTGGAGGCGTCTGATGGTTCGTGCAGAGGAGTAGACTCATTCGCTTTATAGACAATAGAGAGAGAGACAGGTTGTTCGGTGATATCACTCAGAATATCTTCTATGGTGGGTCGCCAGCGCGTATTCAACATATCTCGCGCCAGTTCATTCGAGACTTCAAGCAAGAAATAGAAGACCTGTTCCCCGGCGGGGATTGAAGATGAAAACTCACCCGTGTCCGCGCCGGAGATCTGTGTCAGGCTGGCCTCTTGCAGCCAATCCCTGCACACTGCTTCCATGGGAAACGCATCCAGGCGTTTGAGGGCCACATGCCAGATACTCGCGACATTCACCATCAAACTCCCATTATTACTCGTCAAGCACAGCAATATACTCTATCTCAACCAGCACCTTGCGCGGCAATTCAGCCACGGCGACCGTTGAGCGCGCGGGTAGCAGGCCGCCAGCGGACTCAAAATGGCGCGCGTAGACGGCATTCATGGCCTGAAAATCGCTCATGCTGGCCAGGAAAACTGTCGTTTTGACAATATTCGCCAGGGAACCGCCGGCACTGGCCAGTACCCCCTGCATGTTCTGGAAGACGCGCTCGGTCTGCTCCTGCACATTCGTGCCCACAACCTCGCCGCTCGCGGGATCAAGCGGAATCTGGCCAGAGGCATAGAGAAACTGGCCTGCTCGAATAGCCTGGCTATACGGTCCGATGGCAGCCGGTGCTTCAGTCGTCTGAATAGTTGTGCGTTGCATAAATATACTTCTCCAGTAGAATACAAATCATGACGGAGGCAAGCTCCGCTGCTGCATTGCGGACTTCAGAAAGAGGCAAGCTTTTTGCTACACCCCGCGTGTCGCGCGGTAGATGAGAGCAGCTGGCCTGCTCACCACCCGCGATGCAGCAACGGAGCTTGCCTCCGTTGTGATCCTGCACGCGAACGCCTCAGCTTAATATTGTCCATGTCCCGGCGCGTAAAATCCCTGGCCGCCCGCGCCTGGCGAATATGTCGGCGGAGTCAGCGGAGGCTGGGGCGAGAGCATGGGAGCCGAGGCCACCAGCGACACGGGACGATAGAGCTCTCTGATACACTGGCGCAGTACCTGGCGCATCTCAGCCGCGGAACGGAAACGATCTTCCGGCTCTTTTTCCAGCACGCGCATCACAATCTGCTCCACCGACGCCGGAATGGAGACGGATGGGTTGACCTGCTGCATGGCGGGCGGATTGGTCGAGGCGTGTTGCATAGCGATTGACACGGCGGTTGGCCCCACAAAAGGCGCGCGCCCGGTCAGCATCTCAAACATCACCACGCCCAGCGAGTAGAGATCCGATGAAGCCAGGAGCTTCTCACCGCGCGCCTGCTCGGGCGAAAGGTAATCGGCGGTTCCTAGCACAATGCCGCTATTGGTCAGCCCTGCCTCCTCGGCCACGCGCACAATACCAAAATCGGTCAGCTTGACCAGCAGATTGCCCGCGCCCACCGAGTTATTGATCGACGCCCCGCTGGAGGCCAGCATGATGTTCTGTGGCTTGATATCACGATGGATAAAACCGCGATTATGCGCGACCTGTAACACAGCACAGACCTGCGAGGCAATCTCCAGCGTCTCATGCGGGTGCAACTGCCGCCGCTGGCCAATCAACTGTTTGAGGGTCGGGCCGTGAATATACTCCATCACCAGATAGTACTGACCCGTCTCCTCGAAAAAGTCAAAGATCGTCACCGCGTTGGAATGCACCAGCGAAGCTGCCGCCCGCGCTTCACGCCTGAAACGCTCGACGGCTTTCAGGTCATTTTTATCCAGAGAACGCAAGACCTTGATCGCGACGAAACGTTCAACCCGGTGGTCCCAGGTCTTAAAGACACTGGCCATACCACCTGTCGCGATATGCTCGCGCACTTCATAGCGTCCGCCTATCAGCCGACCGTCAAATTGATGTAGCATATTACCTCGACAATGGGAAATAACCCGGCGTATTCTGTGCTCCGGCTTAGTATAACACCTCTCACACCTCGCGTCCAGAAAGAGTGAAGAAAGAGGCAGGATGGAGAATATGGGTAGAGCCACACGATCCGGTGAAGGTCCACAACGGAGGCGAGCTCCGTTGCTGCATCGCGGGGCGTGAGCAGGCCAGCTGCTCTGGCCAGTTCCGTTGGAATCGTTTCACCGGATCGTGTGGCTCTACCAGAATATGAGAAGTCACCGATGATTTCTATCCCCATCCTTTCCCTTTTAATTTGTCCACACAGGGTGACTTTCACCGTCAACACCACCAGATGTGACCTGGACGGGAGAACCCTTGACGCTGTATTTGCCCGCCGCGTCACGCGTGAGATTGGCAATCCAGAGATCAAAGCTATTCCCCGTGTAGAGAAAATAGGCGATCTGCGTCCCGTCTGGCGACCAGGCTGGTTCCTGAACATAGAGCTGGGTCAGCAGGTGCGAGGATTGCGTCTGGTATGCTTGCAGCGCCTGCTGCTCTGTCTTCGGGTCATTGGGCGTCGCGGTGATGTTATCGGGCGGCGCCGGCATCACATCCAGGCTTATATTGGTTGCGTTGCGCTTGACATACGCGATCGAGCTTCCATCAGGCGAAAAAGCCGGCTCGATGATCTCGACGTTTGTGGGAGTAATTGCGATGCCCGGATCGAAGCCAGTACCAGGCATACCAGGATAATACACCCCCGGATGCTTGCTGATGGTCGTGGGGTTCTCCATAAAGAGCTGGATTTCCTGTTTGGTGCGCGTGGCCGAGTCGTAGGTATAGTGCGTGTAAATGATCTGGTTAGTATGACCGGGCCGGTAGCTGGCATCACGGTTGCCACCATCTCCAAAGGACGCGTAGGCTACATCTTTCGGCGTGGCCTGCGGATTGTTAAAGGGGATGGAGAAGACTTGCATATCCAGCATGGGCGCATCCGTGGTGTGCGCGTACCAGTCTTCTTTCTCCAGATCGCTCAGGAAGAGCAGCGTCGAGCCATCCGCGGACCAGGCTGGCTGGGCGTACCAGACAAAGCTATTGTGCATAAATGGACCAACAGGATAGAACTTACCGGCCCCGCTGCGCAAAACATGCGCCCTGCCTCCTGAAGTCGAAACGACCGAGAGATCGGAGTACTGTTTGTACTTCTGAATGAAGGCCACCCACTTGCCATCGGGCGAAACAGCCGGATCTACCACGTTGCCGGTATTCACCAGTTCCTGGCTGGTATTATTGCCGCTCAACACGTAGAGATTATGGCTAATGGTCAGGTAGAATTTTCCTTTGAATACGTCCTGATTCACCGAGACCTGCTGTCCGCCAGACCCGGTACCGATGCTTTTCTGGTTAGAGCCGCCTATTCCCAGGCAGCCCTGCACGCTGAGCGCGAGCAGGGCCAGCAGCAACAGCGTACTCCAGGAAAAAGTTGTGCGTTTCATAAACTGAATTTTCCCTCTAGAATACATCTGTTGACTCAAAGGTTCCCATTAACATGAGTTCCAGCAAGCTTTGAACACCAAAGAGATTCGCCAGGTTGCCGCTCAGAACGCTGCCGGTGCTGTCACTGAACAAGGCAGCCAGGTTGTCGCCATCAGCGTAGGTCGGCGGTGTGCTGGTCGAGCTGGCCTGCGGCGTACTGGTCGCCTCAGGCTGCGGCGTGCTCGTTGCGTAAAAGTGTGGCGTGCTTGTCGCGTATACGCTTGGCGTGCTCGTTGCGTAGGGCCACGGCGCGTTCCACGACGGGCTGGTTGGGTGAGCCTGCGGTGTGTCGGGCGCGTAAGGCGGCTGTGGCGTGCTCGTCGAACTGGCCTGCGGTGTCGGGGTCGTCAGGGGTTGTGGCACGCTGTTCCCGTTGTCGCCAGTCGCGATATTACAGACGGCCTTGCTCCCAAGTTGCAACATCTTCTGGATTGCCGGCACAATCAGATCGCAGTTAGGAATAACCACGTCGGCGCCCGCGTCGTTTCCGCCCGCCGGGGCCGTGCCGGAACTTGAATACGGTGGGCCGAGGGTCAGCTTATCGATCTTGCCGGGATCAAGGCTGCGCGCGAAATTCATCAACTTCAAGACATCGGGCAGCGCCATGTCGGTTGTGAGATAGCCTTTCAGATCACCTGCAATCGCAGAGAGCTTGTTGAAAATGTCTGGATTGGCCAGCCTGGTTTTCAGAGCCGTCAGGACCTGTTGCTGGCGCACCGAGCGCCCGAAGTCGCCCACCAGGTCGGCGTGACGCGAGCGCACATATTCCAGGGCCGATGGGCCATCCAGGTGTTGAGGACCGGGTGCGAGGTAGAGGCGCTTGAGCGCGTACGGGTTGTTGGCGTTCTTGCCCACGTCGTCGGGATAATTGTCGTCTACAATCGGATGCAGCACATCGACATCCACGCCACCAACCTCGTTAATGACCTTGATAAAGCCATCCAGACCCACCCAGGCATAGTAGTTGATGGGAATGCCAAAATCCTGCTCGATTGTCATGCGACTCAATGCAACCCCACCAATGCCATACGCCTCGTCCAGCTTGTGCATCCCATAGCCAGGCACGTTAATAAAAAAGTCGCGCGGGATCGAAAGCATTCCCACGGTGTGGCTGGAGGGATCAATCGTCACGATAATATCAGTTTGAGCAATAAATTTGCCCTGGAACTTCTGGTCGGTATCGCTGCCCAGCAGCAGAATATTCACGCGTGGGCCGGTCAGAATACCATTGGTCAGGCTGCTATTGGGATCGCCCTCGCCTGAATTGCGTGCTACTTGCTGGTTGACGATACTATTCACCGAACCTGAAAGGTAGAACTGATAGTAAGCATAGGTGGCGGCGGCGCCACCGCCCAGGAGGACAATCAGCGTAATCAGAAAACCGATTACCAGGCGCGCCCAGAGGGGCATACGGCGCTTTTTCTTGTGCTTGCCGCCGCGCGGATCTCTGGAAGGAGGACCATCGCTTCTTCTTTCGCGGTAGCCCTGCGCGCCAGTGGCGGGCAAACCAGTCCCGGCCCCGGCGCGGCCACGCTCAAACGTGTCTGCCAGCGGAGCCGGGGGCGCGTTCACGGCTCCCATAGAGAACAGTCCATTGGGACCAGGCTGGTTAAAGGAGTTATAGCCACCTTGCTGGGGAAAACCGGGCGCGCCGCCCGGCCCCTGTGGAGCGCCAGGATACTGACCCTGGCCTAGCGCGAACATCTGCGGGCCATTGCCCATCCCACCCATACCTGGCCTACCAGCAAAACTAACCGGGCTCTGCGGGCCATTTTGATAAGCCGGAGGCATCGGCGGAACACCTCCAGCAGGACCGTAGCGGCCTGGCTGGCCCTGCATATAGGCCTCCGGTGTGCGCGGCAACTGGCCGGGCGAGCCCGGAGCATAAGAGATCGGACCGGGGGGCAGCAACGTCTGTTTTAAGGTCTGTTGCTGTGCCAGAACTGCCTGGCCTGGCGCCTGCGGCGCTGGCCCTCCAGGCTGCCATTGGGGCGCAAAAGGCTCTCCGCCCAGGCGAGTCGACTGCGGAACAGATGGAGGTTGATCTCCCTGCGACAGGTCACCTGGAGCAGCAGGTTGCGCGCCTCCCACCAGCCACGCGTCGCTTTGAGGCGCTGGCGACCCTTTTCGGGACAGAGGGTTTTTAAACTGACTGTTCAAGAGTATCTACCTGCTTCCTGATGATCTCATCATGTCGATGCCATCTTCCTTCGGTGTCTCCCCTCTCGTCCAATACGCGCTCCTCAAACCCGCGGCGACGGTCGCGGGCGATCTTAACGCCCCGTGACCTGCTCCCGATGAATTTTGACAATCGTGAAACTATCTACCATACTCGATTATCCACGTAGAGAAGATTTTTGCTAGTAAAAATCTCATATATTACACGTTTATGCCCCGGCAAAAGGGAGAACTTCTTTCCTATCCAATCCATTCAGGGTACCAACACGCAGACTTTCTTCATACTGTATAACGTCATGGTGTATCAAGTTGTCACGCCCCTATGACTGGTGTCGCATGCCTCTCCAGGAACAAAAGGGATTATGCCACACAATTATCAAGAAAGAGTCAAGCATATCTCACATCCCCCCCAAAATGGCCAGAGCGAACGAGTGAAACAGGCCAGCGGTCCTGTTTCACTCGTTCGCTCTACGCGGAGCTTGCCTCCGCTCTATTTTGACCAGGAGAAACGCGAGTCGCCATCGATGCCGCTGCTTGTCACCTGCACTGGCGAGCCTTTGAGGCTGTAGACGCCAGTGGTCGCGTTGTAGTCCAGGTTGGCTACCCAGATGTCCAGTTCCTCGTTCTGCTCGACCAGGTAAGCCATCTGCTTCCCGTTCGGTGCCCAGGTCGGGCGCGAGTAATAAACGCCTTCGAGCAGCTTGACTGATTTCTGAAACGGTTGCAGCGCCTTCTGCATTGTGGCAGAATCGTTGGGTGTCGCGGTAACACCAGTGGCTACTGGCATAATATAGATGGCTGTGTTGGTGATGTTCTCGGTTCTGACATACGCCAGAAACTGCCCGTCAGGCGAATATGCCGGCTGGATGTTCTGGTACTTCGTCGTCGTGACGGCAATACCTGTATCAGTGGCCGCCGCGCAATACTTGCCGGGATTCGCCGCGATCAGGCGCGCGTCGGCAAGCATGAGCTGAACCTGCTGCTGGGAACCATCGGTGGCCAGCATCCCATAATGGGTGTAGACGATCTGGTTCGCGTTCGCCGGATTGTAGCTGGGATCGCTGTCACCTCCGCCGCCAAAGGTGGTGTAGGCCAGTGCTGTAATCTTGCCGGGGTTATTCACAGGAATCGAGAAGACCATCAGATCCAGCATATCGGCGTCCTGCGGATGACATTGAAGCGTGTAATTCAGTTTGATATGATCGCTGAGAAAGAGTAGCTTCGAGCCATCCGGCGACCAGGAAGGTTTAAAAAACCAGTAGGCTCTGCTATGGGCAAAGCCGGCTACATTATAAAAAAATGATCCATTGCCAGAGATCAATGTGCGTATATTGCCGCCGTTGGTCGACATGATATCCAGGTCCGAGTAATTTTTAAAGCGGCGAATAAAGGCAATTTTGCTGCCATCGGGCGAGACGGCTGGATCATAGATGTTGCCGCCATCCAGCAGCTTTTTCGAGGAGCCGTCGCCCGAAATGACAAAGAGGTTGTGCCCGGCGGTGGCGTAGATCTTGCCGCTAAAAACGTTCTGAGCTACGGTAACCGCGGTGGGATTGGCCCCGCCGGTGGTATGGTTGCCGCTGGAGCCGCCGAAGCCCAGGCATCCCTGCAAAGTAAACGCGCACAGGCTTAACAGGATCAGCAAACCCCAGAGACGCTGGTGCTTTCGCATAGATTTCTCCTTCTCTCCTATCAAACCTGTGGCGAATCGAGCACAACCATGGACATCAAATCCAGCAGGTCGCGTATTCCAAACAGATCATTCCACGATGACAGCTCCAGCCCGGCATTCAGGCTCTGCCCGGCATCCGCCATCATTGATGTATCCGCAAACGAGGATGTGTCGGCCTGCGCGCCTGAGCTGCTGCCAGGCGAACTGGCGAGCAACGGACCCTGGCCGCTAGAGTTGGAGGCGATGTTACAGACTGCCGTTGTTATATGTAAGAATGCATTGACCGCGGCTGGTATGGCATTACAGTTCGGTAGAACCACATCTTCCGACTGGCCATGGACCTGCACACTGGCGCCTCTTCCATACTTGGGAGCGCTCAGCGTCAGGTGTTTGATTTTGTTGGCATCAATACCGCGCGCGAAGTTCCCCAGTTCCAGCAATTGAGTTGGATTCAGACTGGTATAGAGCGAACCATTCAAATCGGCGGCAATCTGGGGCAACTGACCAACAATGCCCACGTTGTCCATTTTGAGCCGCAGGGCACTCAACACCTGCTGCTGGCGGGCCGAGCGGTCAAAGTCATTCGTAGAGTGGCGCGAGCGCACATATTCCAGGGCCATCGCTCCATCCAGGTGCTGCGGGCCATCGCCGATATAGACGCGCTTATAGCCAAAGCCCTTTTTACCACTGCCATTGGCGGCAACATCATCGGGATAGGTATCGTCAACAATCGGGTGCATGACATTGACATCCACGCCATCCACGGTATTGATCACTTTGATAAAACCCTGCAGGCCAACCCAACCATAGAAGTTGATCTTGATGCCGAAGTCCTGGTCCAGCGTATCGTAAACTGTAGCGACGCCACTCATATTGTTATTGATACTGCCCCCATAGGCAAAAGCGGTATCCAGTTTGTCCATGCCGTGACCGGGGATATTGATTAAAAAGTCACGCGGAATTGAGAGCATATCTACTTCGTGCGTAGCTGTATCAATTGAAGCCACAATCACTGTCTGGGCCAGGTAAGAGTTGCCCGTCCAGACCCCTTTTTCATCTGTATCGCTGCCCAGCAGCAAAATATTGATGCGCCCCCAGTTGAGCACGTCAGATGGCTTGTCCTTGTTAGGATCAGTTTCGCCCCTGCTGCGCACAACCTGCTTGTTCGTAATGGAATTAACTGTGTTAGCAAAGTAGATCTGGTAATACGTAAAACCACCACCGACGAGTAGAATCAGAATTGTCAAAAAAACGATGACCACGCGTGCCCAGATGGGTACGCGGCGCTTCTTCTTGCCCTTCTGGCCTTTGCCTGCCTGGCTCTTTTCCCGCTCCCGCACGCTTCCGGGCCTCTCTCCAAATCCGCCTGGCAGGGAACTGCGCTCGCCCCACGCGGAACCTGTACCGCCCATGCCACCAGCGCCGCCCATGCTCTGCGGACCAAAAGCCGTACCGCTGCCACCCATGGGGGTCACAGGTGGCGCTTGCATCGCGCCGAACAGCGAATTCATCGGCACCCCACCCTGCTGGCCGCCAAATGACGGATTGCCCATCTGGCTCACCGGCGCGTTGCCAAACGGACCAGCGCTGCCAGCGCCATGAAAGAGCTGACCACCTGGGCGAGGACCATACTGACCGTACTGGCCCTGCACATAGCCCCGCGGCGGTAAACTACCAGGTGGCAGATTGGGGGTCGGCGGGAAATTGACTGCCGGCGCCGTCACCGTATCTTGCTCTGGTATCGCCGGAGTTGAAGATCCTCTGGAAGGCTCCTCCGGCGTAGGAAATGGTCTCTTAAATTGATTTCCCATATTCTTTCACCTGCTTCCTGCTACTTCTCGATATGCTCTCTATCTTTATGCTTATAGTTCCATCGTGTCATGTTGCACGTCCAAGTGTCGATGAATTTCAATCGTTGCTCAGTTACTAGTAACGCTGAGGCATCGTCAACTGCAACCTCACTAGTACCATTGCTATGCTTTAATGAGATTCCTTCACCATCACGAAGGAGGCAAGCTCCTTTTTCAGTACTGTGCTGGCCCCACCCCAGGC
>DASVMX010000196.1:0-12045 GCA_036384215.1 Ktedonobacteraceae bacterium
TTGGAAATGGGGATGATTTTCGTAAAATCATGGCTTGTCACAATTCAACCGATCAAAAAATGATTGCATGCAATGGATATTTAGCGCGTGAAGGCTGGAGCAATCTTAATGTTCGCTTGTTGCTCATTAATAAAAAAATAAATAATCCCTCTCAGGTTTTAGATGCTTGTGAAAAGCATGGGGTTAATCTGGAGCGGGATTATCCAACTGTATCCATTAATCTCTCTGCCTTGTCTTGAGAGTATAGCGGAATGGTACAGGCACCTTTATCCGTTCGCCAAGGACATGTTGGGCATGGTAATAGTGTTTTGCTTATCTTACAGGCCATACTACCTGCCCTCCGCCTTGGCTATGGCTATACCGTTCACTCTGTTAGCAAGCATTGCTGCAAATGCTGCGTCTTTTGGTAATTTGCCATCAAGATATTGTTCTATAATCCAGTTGTAATGCTTGAGTTCTTCAAGCAAATCCGGCGCGGCGGCGACTAAGGGAGCGTGAGCTTCTGTTATGTTCTCCGCAATTACAATGTCTGTTTCTGTCTGGTAGATTTCCCACATATCAGTTGTGTTATCGGCTTGCGATGCGTACCAGGGTGTATGTTCTGCTGTATTTGTCATAAAATCTCCGATTTTAGGGTTAAGGAAAAGGGCGGACCAACATACCGCCCTCTGCCCGCAGGCTATTCTTCCGGCTGCTCTTCACCGGCTTTGGGAAGAGTGATAACGAGGTCGCCACTGACACTGATACCATCGACAATCCTGAGCGTAAAACCATCGGAATTTTTATGCGGGAACAGAACGCCAACCTTCGTCCAGATGTCTTTGCTGTCCTTTGTCTTCGTGACTTTAGAGACGTTGTAGTATTTCAGTTTTTCAGCCATAGTTTTTCTCCTTTTTTATTTATGAGGCTGCACCATGCATCCTCTTTAACGGCATACGAAAAAGCGACCAGACAGGCGAGCAAGTCATAGGATTTTGCCTCGCGAGGAATGCCAAAGGCAGGGGAAAATCCGTCATTGATTTGCGAGCGGTGGGCGCATAGTAGCCGTCCTAAAAGAGGTCATGTGACAGCGCATAACGAAAAGGCAAGGAATTACTATGCAAAAGTAACCGGAATACTGCTAACTGCCTTAGGAACGGTCAGGACGGCCATTATCATAGGACGGAGGGGATAGCGAATTTCTCCGCATCTATTCCGATTGTATCGATTATAGGTTATAATTCTATTAGTGTTTTTAGTCTTTTAGCGCAGAAAGAAAGGAAACTTACATGGCTGGCTGGGAAGAAGAGAAGCGGGCGGCCCAGACCGCCTTTACGTTCACCGGAAATGTCTTCCAGGACGTACATAGCAGTATCGGCAATACATATCAGCAGATTTTGCTGACAGGCCATATCTACGCACATGGGAACGATAGCCTTACTCAGCAAATCACGGATGGTATGTTCAGAGATCAAGAGCAAGATGTAGGGTGGTTTGGCCGTCAGCACACGTATGAGCTTGGCAATGAGCCGGATCAGGGTATAGAGCCAGAGAGGTAGGCAGGAATAACTGAGCGATCCATTATCGCAGTTCCGCAGGAATGCGGAGGCACAAGCGGCCAGCGCCGCAACTGGCGGGCAGGGAGGAAAACGTCCTTACGAAGCCTACGACCCGACGAACAAGCCCTGTCCCTATACCGAAATCCGCTGCATCCTACAGCCCTCGCAGTCGCCGCAGTCGCGTTTTCTCATGGCAATCGTATTCAGCGCGGATTACGATGAGGTGTTCACACTGATTTACAACTTCCTGGCGGTGGAGATACGGGGCAGGAACCTTGCGCCGGTCAGGCGGGCTATCCAGAACGGACGCTGCGAGTTTATCCAGGAATATCATGAGAATGAGTTCCTGCCTCCCGCTAAGCAGGTGCCGGTCATCGAATCTATCAGGTTCATCACAGGCGAAAAACTGGATGATATTTTAACGTCACACCAGGCAGGAAAATGATATGCTCGACGATATGTTTTCCTTTATCGATCCGATTATTGAACTGGGAGAGGGCGATACGGCAAATCTGGTGATACAGGAGGAACTGTTCTACGATTTCCTGGAAAAAATCGGTATAGATAAACCGGAGCGCCCAACGAAAGGCGGCAAAATAGAGGTGCCTTTGGATATTGCCCTGTCATTGCTCAGCCCGGATGAATTAGAGAAGCTGAAAAACTATATTACCTTTTATCTTGCCAAACATGGGCCACAATGAAGCAAGACGTATCGTTCCCGTTCTCCGCAGTACCGCTCACCCGGTACTGCTCCGGTTCCGTACCCGCCCTTGCGGAATATTCCGGTACTATAGCTGGAACTGTCCTCCAGACATGCCAGGACAAACTGGACCACACTACGGGGTAGTCATCGCCTCACGAACCGAAAGCGGTACACCGGCTTCCACACTTACACTGTCTGCACGTAGGTATCGGACAAAGCTTCCTGTGGCTGTCTGTAGCGCATCCAGCAGGTCAGCCGTGGGCGTTACATCCGGCTCCCACCACCAACGGGTAATCGTCCAGCATCCTCGTTCCAGGCGGCTATCCAGCCGGGCCACAAAACGATCCCCATAGAACACTGGCAGTACATAATAGCCCCAACGGCGCTGTGGCTCTGGCTTATAGACTTCCCAGACATAATCAAAATCGAAGATTTGCTGGACACCCTTGCGATCCCACAAAAAGCTGTCCAGCGGCCCTAGAAACAGCATGCGCGGCTCCGGCGCGGGCTGATCAAGCTGTGGCAGCAAGTGAGCAGGCATGTGGTAGAGCTGCGGTTTTTCCCCGGCATGCACCTGCACCGGGAGCAGTTCACCGGCCTCGACGAGTTGCGCCAGGGCCTGCTTGCGTTGCTCGCTTTTGCCGCATGCTGACCAGATGGCAGCTTCCGCGCCGGGACGAAGCAGCCCTGTAGCTTGATGACGGCGGGCCAGTATCCAGCGGTAATAACTCTGCTCATCGGGCGCGGGCACATTATAATAATGTGAAAGGATGACGCGTTCTGCCCGGTCGTAGTAGTGACGCCCGCCCTGGCGGTGATGGGTCACAAGCAGGCCGCAAACCCACATGGCCCGTAAAGCGCGATTGACGTGGGTAGCACCACCCCATTTATCCGGGCCGTTGATAGGGGTACGCAGCCCTTTCTCGAACTCCAGTGATGAGAGCGGCCCTTCCCGATCAATGGCCGCCAGAATGGCTTCTCCTATCCCCGCCTGCGTCTGCAAGATCTCGCGGTCGTGATAGGGGCGGTACATGCTGCGGATCATCGCTCGCATAGGCCAGTCTCCCACCGGAACCAAACAGGCCATTTTATCCCATGCGTCGTATACGGCCCTGTCGGTATAGGCCGTCTTTTGCCAGTCATCGACCTGATAGCCCGGCACCCGCGCCTGCAAAACCAGATCAGCGTTGCGCCCTACCGGGTTGAGCGGGTCATATTGCACTGTGCTCAGGCGCTCAAAAACGCCAGGCACATCAGTCGAGGTAAAGTGATAGTTAGTCAGAAAGCGCCGGGCTTCGGCACGCGAAAGGGTCAGCATCCGCTCGTATCCTCCAGTTTATCTGCATTGCTTTAAGTGTACCATGCAAAGAGGGCAATTCTCGTCCTGTTTGGGGAGGTTCTGACCAGGGGAGGGTTGCGGTGTACATTCGTGAGGAAATAGCTAAGGAAAAGAAGGGCAGGGAAGCCCCGGACTATCCAGAGTTCCCTGCCTTATGGTTCGTTTCATCCGGCGGGTTGCTTTATCTTCAGCCAGTTCAGGGCAGCGGCGCGGTTGCAACGCGCCCGCCTGGACAGCGTATCTCCCGTAGGGCGTATGCCTTCCTGCAAAAGCGCGTGATAGGCATCTGATAAACGTGCCTCCCGGCTGGCATAGCCCTCTTCCATCCGGCGTACTTGCGCAAGCGGAGCAGAAACGGATGATTGCTTTTCTTTATGTGCAACTATAGCAGGCGGCATTTCTTTTTCACTGGAAGCTGCAAAGGCGGAAAGTGCCTGTTTCATCTGTTTCTCTATATCCGCTTTCGCCTCGGTACGATACTGCGCCAGTACCGGAACCAGAATAGCGCGGATAATATTTTCCAGTTCCGCACTGGATGGTACTGCGGGAGTGGCCGGTACGGATGCCGGATGCCGGGAACTTCTTAAAGAATGAATCATATGGCCGTAGATAACGGTCATCACTACACGCACCAGGATAAGCCCTTTCTCCGCCATATCGGTGTAGGGCTTGATGACGGGGAACAGCACCCCCGCCGCTACCAGAAGCAGCGTTACAATCATTAATCCGATGAGGAACCGGCTGGTCGTGGTGGCCTTCTTCGCTTCGGCCACAGCGCCCCGCTCCCTGGCATAGCTTGCCATGCTGGCCAGGCTCATGCCGCCGATATCCAGCATGACGGTCTGCACGCCGAGCACCAGGTTGAGTATCCATTCCGCGAGGGCAATGCCCGGCAGCATCTCGACGATATTGATAACCATGCACAGAAACAGTACCCATTCGGCGGCGCGGCCCAGATACGCCTTGATGACTTCCCAGGCGTCGGTGATGCTCTCCGCCCGTTCTATCGCGGCTTCTTTCCAGGAAGATTTCTGCGCGTTTGTGTTTGACGATAATGACTGCATAGTGCATTCCTTTCCTGCCGCGCCGCTATACGGCGCAGCAAACGGCGTATAACGGCCCGATCATTCGGACAGGCGGAATAAGGAGATTAACTCCGGCAGAACAGCGGATAGTCTTGTTGTGTGGCATTTAGGAGGGTAAGACCAGGCCTGCCTGGTGCCGATCAGCGACTGGCCCGCCCGCGCCTTAATTCGCGAGCGCTACCAGCCCTATCACGACCGCGAGATTTTGCTCAACGAAGCTGAGGTGGTCGCGGAGATGCTGGCGCTGCTGGATGAGCGCGGACCACTTTCGTCGCAAGAATTTGAGCAGAAGCCCGCCCCGGAAGATCCAGATCCTACCTATCGGAGCTGGTACGGCGCCACGCAGGCCAGGCGCATTATGCGCTCGCTGTGGGCCAGGGGAGATCTGGTCACGCATCATCGGCGCAATGGCCGCCACTACTATGACCGCGCACAGCGCGTGATTCCCGAGCAGTATTTTAATCAGCCGCCGCAACTAGACGAGGCTGAGTACTTTCGCTGGATCTACGCGCGACGCTACCAGGCTGTGGGCCTGCTGCGTCCCAACGCCGAAAGCGCCATCTGGAGCGTCTGCGGTGGCGCGGAGCAGCGCAGGCGAGCGCTGGCGGAACTGGTGGAGGAGGGCACCCTGGTGCCTGTGCAGGTTGGAGCGGAAAAGCCGCTTTACTACGCCCACGCCGCGGCACTCAAGTCTCTCGACCAGCCAGAACTGGAGCCGCGAATCATCTTCCTGGGGCCGCTGGATAGTCTGCTGTGGGACCGCAAAGGCGTGCAGCAGATCTTCGGCTTCGATTACGTCTGGGAAGTCTACAAGCCCGAACCAGTGCGCAAATGGGGCTATTACGTCCTGCCCGTCTTCTATGGCGACCGCTTTGTCGCCCGTGTGGACTCGCGCCTGGAAAAAGGCACCTGGACCCTCGCGCGCTGGTGGTGGGAGGACGAGATTGTCCTGGATGGTCAGCTTCTGGACGCGCTGAGAGCGGCGTTTGAGCGCTTCGCTTCTTACCTGGGCGCCGTGGAAGTGCGAACGAGCGAGAGCATGGATGCAGCGGTGCAGCGAGTTGTCGCGGGCCTTACCCGCGTTTGAGTTCGCTTCCGGGTTAGACCTGACCATACGCGAGATAGACCCGGTAGGTAGCTTTCAACCGCTTCCATTCCTGGATGTTTTCTTGCACAGCGCGGTCGAAGCTTTCCGGGCGAATGCCAGCAAACTGGCAAACCGGCTGTTTGAGCGCCCCGATTTTCTTCTCAATCCTTTCCAACCTGACACAATCCCAGCAGTTGTTTTCCCGGCTTCGTTATTCTGAAACCGGGAAACCGCTGAAAACATATACCCTGGATGAAAATAACTTCCTTCTATTTCTAAGGTTTTTCACTGCAATTGTCCATTAAGAAAACGTTAAAATCAGTAATGATGCAAGATTAATCCTATCCCGCAGGCGGGCGGGCGTTTCATTATGCACAGTATGGTACAATGAACGAGATATTCCTGGACAGAGAGTGCTTATACTAATCATAGATTGTTAGAACATTGGCAGACTGCTAGAAGAATAACCGTACAGACGCCCGGTTTGAGGAGACGTGCTAGACTATGCAATTACTAGGGAAAATGCTGGGTGATCCCAACAAGAAAGAACTGAAACTCATCCAGCCATTGATTGATAAGATCAACGACCTGGAAGAGGAGATCCAGGCGCTCAGCGATGAGGAATTGACTGCAAAGACTCAGGAGTTTCGTAAACAACTCGCTTTGCATCTCAAGGGGGGGCTGGTGTTGGAGGATGAACTGCTGGCTCTTTTCCGCGAGGCGCTGAATAAGGTTGAGCCGCTGGCCGAAAAGTGTAGTGCCGAGCAGATTCGCGCGGCTTTGAGCGAGCATCGCCGGGAGATCGAACACAAACGCGATCCAGAGTACATGCTGCGTGACCACCTGCGCGATACCTTGTCGGATTGTTTTGAAAAGACCTACGAGAGTCTGAGTCCAGCGCTGAATGCCGCGCGGGTCGCGGCGGCCATGGACCTGGCGGAGGAGTCCCAGGAGTGGCCTGACGAGGCTGAGCGGCCCCAACTGGCCACGCTCGGCCTGTTGAAGAAGGTCGAGCCGCTACTGGAGCAGGTGGACGAGGATATCCAGATCGAGGCCTTTAAGAAGGCCTGGCTCAAGTTTGACGAGGCGCGCAAGGTGGCGCCAGATAAAGAAGAGGGGACCGACGAGCGCCTGGAAGGTCTGCTGGGCGATATTCTGCGCCGTGTGCAGCACGAACTGGTCGCGCTGCGGGCCGAGGAGATGGACGAACTACTGCCGGAGATAGTCAAGCGCTATAAAAGCGGCAAGGCTCTGGATGATCTGCTGCCCGAAGCCTTTGCCGTGGTGCGCGAGGCGGGCAAGCGCACGATTCACATGCGCCATTATGATGTCCAGCTCGTCGGCGGCGTCGTACATCACCAGGGTAAAATCGCCGAGATGCGCACGGGTGAAGGTAAGACGCTGGTTGCGACCTTGCCCGCTTACCTGAATGGGCTGACTGGCAAGGGCGTGCATATTGTCACCACCAACGATTACCTGGCGCGCCGTGACGCCGAGTGGATGGGCCAGATCCATCGCTTTCTAGGTTTGACCGTTGGAGTGATCGTCAACGCGGTTTCGCCTCAGACCGACGAGCGCCGGGCCGCCTACCAGACCGACATTACCTACGGGACCAACAACGAGTTTGGCTTTGACTATCTGCGCGACAACATGGTCTCCTCGCTGGACCAGACGGTCCAGCGCGACCTCAACTATGCCATCGTCGACGAGGTTGATAATATCCTGATTGACGAAGCGCGTACTCCTTTGATTATCTCCGGGGCCGGCCAGGAATCGACCGAGATGTACGCCAAATTCGCGCGCTGGGCGCCGCGCCTCAAGGCTGAAGAAGACTACACCGTCGAGGAGAAGACACGTACCGTCATCCTCACTGACTCCGGTATCACCAAGATCGAGCAGTTGTCAGGTGTGAAGAACCTTTACGAAGAGAATTCCGACCTGCCGCGCTACATGGAGAACGCCATCAAGGCTCAGGTGATCTTCCACCGCGATAAAGACTATATCGTCAAGGATGGCGAAGTAATTATCGTCGACGAGTTTACTGGCCGCCAGATGCCGGGCCGGCGCTATAGCGAAGGTCTGCACCAGGCTATTGAGGCCAAGGAAGGCGTGACGGTCCAGCGCGAAAACCACACCCTGGCCACGATCACCTTCCAGAACTTTTTCCGCCTTTATAACAAGCTGTCGGGCATGACCGGTACCGCCATGACCGAGGCCGAAGAACTGAATAAGATCTACAGCCTCGACGTGGTGCAGATTCCCACCAACAAGCCGATGATTCGCGAAGACCAGTCCGATTACATCTATCGAACCGCTGAAGGCAAGTACGACGCGATCATCGCTGAGATCAAAGAGTGCCATGAACAGGGCCAGCCTGTGCTGGTGGGTACCACGTCCGTAGAAATCTCTGAGTACCTCTCGCAAAAGCTGGAGCGCGAGGGCATCGAGCATAACGTGCTCAACGCCAAGCATCACGAGCGTGAAGCGCACATTATTGCCCAGGCCGGGCGCAGTGGAGCGGTCACGATCGCGACCAACATGGCCGGTCGCGGTACCGACATTGTGCTGGGCGGCAATCCCGAAGGCTACTTTGAAGCCATTCTGCGCAAGCACGCCGAGCAGGTAGACTTTATCCGCGACATGCCGGAATCCAACGCCGAGGAGCGCGCGGAGAAGGCCGAGGCCATTCAGGAATACCTGGCGAACATGACTGAGGAGGAGAAAGAGGAGCTCTTCCGGGTCAAGAAACTCGAATGTGACGAAGACCACGAGCGAGTGGTTGATCTGGGCGGCCTCTATATCATTGGCACCGAGCGCCACGAGTCGCGGCGTATCGACCTCCAGTTGCGCGGTCGCTCTGGCCGCCAGGGCGATCCAGGCGAATCGCGCTTCTACCTCTCCCTGGAGGATGAGCTAATGCGCCGTTTCGGCGGCGACCGCGTCTCCCGCATCATGGAAATGGCTGGCATGGGCGACGACATTCCCCTGGAAAATAAAATGGTCTCGCGCCTGATCGAACAGTCGCAGACGCGCGTGGAAGGATACAACTTCGACATGCGTAAAAACGTCGTCGAATATGACGACGTGATCGCCAAGCAGCGCGAAGTTATCTACGCTGACCGCCGCGCCGTGCTGGAGCACGCCGACATGCACGAACGTGTCCTGAGCATGATCCGCGGCGAAGTCACGCAGATTATCAACGAGCACATTCCCAGCAACATGGTCGAAGACGAGGAGCAGTTGGAGAAGCTCTTCACCGTGCTGGAAAACTGGATGGTCATCCAAGATGAACTCTTGCCAGAGAATATGCACGCGGTCAGGCGTGGAGATCTGACAAAGAAGCTGACGGACGCCTTTGTGGAACACTACGAAGCGCGCGGCAAACAGCTCGACCAGCTCGCGGAAGACAATCCCGGACTCGGCGTGCCCACCCTGCGCGACGTTGAGCGCGCCTACACCCTGCAAGTGCTGGACCGGCTGTGGATGGACCACATCGACGCGCTGGATGTCATGCGCGCCAGCATCGGATTCCGCTCGATTGGCCAGCGCGATCCCCTGGTAGAGTTCAAGAACGAGGCCTACACCATGTTCGAGAACCTCAAAGGGCAGATTCAGCGCTACATCGTCGAGCAGCTTCTGCGCCTGACCAAAAATGACATCACCATCACCGTCAAGCCGCCGGAGCCGCCCAAACGCAAGGGAGGGCCGCGCCCACTGCGTACCAACGCTGACGCCATCGCCAGGGCCAGCGGCCAGGCCAAAGCCGACGAAGCTGAAGTACCGCGCACGCCCTCGCGCCGCCAGGGACCAAACCGGCAGCAGAACGGGCGCGCCCAGAGCGTCAACTCCAACCCGCGCCAGCTCAACAAAGTCGGACGCAACGATCCCTGCCCCTGCGGCAGCGGCAAAAAATACAAAAAATGCCACGGGGCATAAGCAAGCGCAAAGCAAAACGAGAGAGCTATGGTGTGTCTCAACTACGCCATAGCTCTCTCGTTTTGCTTTGCGCTTGCTTATTTTGTTTGCTGCTGAGGTGGCTCGTGCTGTTGAGATGTAGCGGGTGGCTGGTACCGGGCGAAAGGAGGGGTTGAGGTGCGATTGAAGAAGCTCTGGCCGATCAGGCCGCCCAGCGCGCCCAGGCCAGTTCCCGCGACCATGGTAAAGATCACAAAAAAGATCAGGCTGGTCAGCATCGTCGCAATGATCGAGAGCAGCCATTCCATATCGGAAAAACCGTAGGTATAGATGAACTCAATCAGAAGGGCTCCCGCGGTAAACACGCCGCCGATTGCGCCTGCCCAGAGTCCGGCCAGCGTGCCCGCGCTGGTTTTGCCGATCTGCCGCGCCGTCAGGTAGCCCGCGCCCAGAAAAGCGCCCACCCAGAGTAGAACGCTCAGTGGCGTGGTGAAAAGACTAAAGAGGTCACCTGAGCCGTAATGGTTGTAAATGATGAAGATAGTCTGGGCGATTCCCAGAAGCAGGCCTGCCCTCAGACCGAAAAAGAGTGCCACTTTTCCTACATTTGAGGTCGCGGTTGGTGGAGTAAAAGGCTGAGACATAACGGGTGCTCCTTACTTAATGACCATGCTTACTACAAGTTTTTTGATGTGTGAAGCTTGACTTACTCAGGTTGTTCGCGCTGAGAGGGACTGATCTGCTGATATTGGACGATCACCTGTTCTTGCTGGGGCGAGTCATACTGCCGGGGCGCGGCCTGAGCCGGCTGAGTGTACTCCCTTTGTTGATAGCGCTGAGAGAAAGTCGAAGTATTGCCAGAGAAGCTCTGGCCGATCAGACCACCCAGCGATCCCAGGCCAGTGCCCATGCCCAGGATGAAAAGCACGAGAAAAATCAGATAGGTGAGATAGAGAGCATACATGCTGTTGTAGCTAAAGTAATAATATGGTGCGGAAGACATCAGCAGAGCAAACGAGGTCGCCGCTGTAATGATTCCTCCAATCATGCCAGCCCAGAGGCCGGTCAGTGTGCCTGTGACTATTTTACCAGTGCGCCTGGCGGCTATAGCTCCCGCTACCAGAAACGCGACAATCCAGAGCAGAATGCTCACAGGCAGGCTGAAAATGCTAATGTGATTGTAATACACAATACGCGTTATATAGACAAGAATCCCACTTTCAACAACGCCCAGAAGCAGGCCTGCGAGAACACCATATATAAGCGCCGTTCGGCCAGAGTGCGGTACTGCCTGCGGCGGAGCAGGTGGTTGATACATAACATTGCTCCTTTGCCAATTTTCGTGTGCAAATACTCTTATCATTCAATACAATGCTACTGTTCACCCTATAGTTTTGTCAAGCTTACCTATCCACCCGATGGTCCTATAGAGGACACAGTGGAACTGGCCTCCATTGTGTCCATCAGGTAGAAGCCAAAATGCTCAGATATTTGACATGTTTTACCTGTCAATATACCATGAACAGGACTATATAGCATGTTCTTAATGATGACTTGGAGAGACATATCTGATGAATAAGCCTGTACTGCAGCCCCAATCTACCACGGCTATTGATATTACTGATGAAACGACGCAAGCTATGCCCCTGGTCAGGCAAGCTCTGAAAAAGGTGCCAGAGATGACGGTCTTTTTCTGGATTGTGAAATTGTTGACCACAGCACTGGGAGAGTCAACCTCTGATTACCTGGTCCACCAGTTCGATCCAGTGGTCGCGGTCGCGCTTGGGGGCATTGGACTGGTGGTCGCGCTGCTTCTACAGTTCGCTGTCCGGCGCTATATCGCGTGGGTTTACTGGTTCGCGGTCGCCATGGTCGCCGTCTTCGGTACGATGGGTGCGGACGTGGTTCATATCGGTTTCGGGGTCCCGTACGTCGTCTCAAGCGTGTTCTTCGCGCTCGCGCTGGCAGCCATTTTCATTGTCTGGTATGTGAGCGAGAAGACGCTCTCGATCCACAGCATTTTCACCCGGCGCCGCGAACTCTTTTACTGGGCCACGATCATGACCACGTTCGCGCTTGGCACCGCTGTGGGAGACATGACCGCGTCAACCCTCAAACTGGGGTATCTCTCCTCAGGAGTGCTCTTTGCCATACTTTTTGCCGTACCGGCGCTGGGTTACTTCCTCTTCCGCCTGAACGCAATCTTCGCCTTCTGGTTCGCCTACATCGTCACCCGCCCCTTTGGCGCCTCCTTTGCCGACTGGATCGGGAAACCGCGTGATGCGGGCGGCGTCGGCCTGGGCAACGGCAAAGTCAGCCTCGTTCTCGCGACCATAATCATTGGCTTCATCATCTACCTGACAGTTAGCCGCAAAGAT
>DASVMX010000197.1:0-4784 GCA_036384215.1 Ktedonobacteraceae bacterium
TATCTGAAGACGCTTGTAGATTACTGGCAACACGAATTTGACTGGCGAGCGCAGGAAGAGAAGCTCAACCAGTTTGCCCACTTTCGCGCTGAGATTGACGGTTTGAACGTTCACTTTATTCATGAGCAGGGTCAAGGACCGAAGCCGCTGCCTCTGATTATTACTCACGGTTGGCCGGGTTTATTTTTTGAGATGTTCAAGCTGATCCCTCTGCTGACCGATCCCGCGAGCCATGGCGGTGATCCCGCGGACGCCTTTGACGTGATTGTGCCGTCATTACCGGGATTTGGTTTTTCAGATCGTCCTACGGCACGCGGGATGACGACGGCGCGGGTTGCTGAATTGTGGGCTCACCTGATGCGGGATGGGCTTGGCTATTCGCGTTTCGCTGCCGCTGGTGGAGACATTGGTTCGGGTGTCACCCAGCGCCTGGCCCTGGCTCATCCTGACTTGCTGGTGGGTATTCATCTGACATTCTTTGGTTCTATTCTGCCACTTCCCGAGCAGCCCAATTTGTCAGAAGCGGAAGAACGCTTTTTGCGCGACTTTGAGGCGTGGTGGCGGGAGGAAGGCGCTTACGCGGGGCTGCACTCGACAAAGCCGCAAACGCTGTCCTACGGCTTAAATGACTCGCCTGTTGGCCTGGCAGGCTGGTTTATCGAGAAATACCGTACATGGAGTGACTGTGCTGGCGAGATCGAGCGGCGTTTCAGCAAAGATGAGTTGTTGACCAACATCATGCTCTACTGGGTGGCAGAAACTGCTGGCTCATCAATACGAATCTACTATGAAAACGCGCACAGGCTCGCGAAGCTGCAAGTGGGACAGCGTATTGAAGTTCCGGCAGGGTATGCCCGTTTCCCTGGAGAGCTTAGCCGGCCTCCGCGTGAATGGGTAGAGCGCCTTCTGAATGTGCAGCGCTGGACTGAGATGCCGCGCGGCGGCCATTTCGCGGCTCTGGAGGAGCCCGACCTGCTGGCCGAGGAATTGCGGGCGTTCTTCCGTCCCTTGCGCCCGGCTTTATCCCAGGAAGATAAATGTTAATTGTTATTAAAGAGCAGTAAGATTACACCGCAAAGAAAGAGGAACGTGCCTGTGCTTACGAAGATCACCGTTGCCAGCCATAGCGTGGTAAAAGAACGTATGCGCGCCTGGCGCGGGTTGTTCGGATTGTAGAGAACAGGCACTTCCTGTCCGACCTTGAATTGTGGCGGATTGGACATCATAACGGATGCCAGTTCTACTTTTTCACCGAGATGCGTGGTAAAGGTTATTTTGGGTTGATAGGCATGTCCGTCGACCAGGTGCTTTAAGGTCATATCCTCGACAACGGCAGTGGTGAGTTTTGTTCTGCGCAGGAAACGCAGGCGATTAGAAAAGAGGAGCCACCCCAGGCCGCCTGGCAGAAGTCCAATGGCGATTAGCCAGAGCCCTAACTGGAAAGATGTAGACATACTTTTTACCTCGCGGAAAGCAAAAGTTGGCAAGTGCCGTAATTTGTGTGAGTATTCTTGCATGAGAGATCTTGCTTTTTCTGTGCGCTTCCCTCTTTAGAGTAGCATAAAAATGGCACCTGGACTGTGTTGTATCTCACAGGAGGCGAAAACAAAGGCGCCCGCAATGTTTTGCCATTGCGGGCGCCTTTGTTTTCGGTTAAAAGCTATTCCTCGTCGTCCTCAAAATCCTCATCGTCCTCGTATTCTTCATCCTCGCCGTAGCCGTCCAGGAGCAAGTCTTCGCGGTCGCCCCATTTTTCGAGGAAGCGATAGAAGTTGCGCTTGGTCAGGCGTGAGCGCTCGGCATCGGAGAGCGAGACCATTGCCTGAGCGGGATGATGAATAACGGGCAAGTCACGTGTGACAAGAGCCCGCGCCCCGCTGTCGCGGGCAGCGAAGCTGAAGTCGATATCCATGTAGAAGGGAAAGCGATACCCTTCGTCGTACAGGCCAACCTTTTTGAGCAATTTACGCCGGAAGGCCAGGCAGGAGCCGGTGATGGCTTCGACCTCGTCGTTCTCACTCTCTTCATCTTTGGCGCGCTCTTCGAAGTGACGCAGGTCATCGGTGCGCAGGCCGTGCAGTCCGGTGATGGCAACCTCTGCCTGCTCAAATTGCTGCGCGAGCGGTGTGAAGATGTCGCCTGTCAGTTCCAGGCTGGGATCGAGTTGCAGGATAAAGCGCCCGCGGCTCTGTTTCAAGCCAAGGTTATAGGCTTCGGCTTCGCCCATGGTGCGCGAGATGCGGATAATGTGAAGGAGGGCCACCTCTTGCTGTATTTCCCGTACCCAGGTGGTGAGTTCGTCCTGCGAGGCATTGTCGATCAGGATGATCTCGATGGCCTGGCTGCCCACGTGGCGCAGGATGCTGTCGACGCAGCGGCGTGCCTCGTCCGCGCGATTATTGGCCAGGATCAGCACGGAGAACAGACACGTGTCATGCTCGTTGATCTGCGATGGAACCTGGCGGGCCATGCGGTAGAAGGTGCCATTTACCTCGATGCTGGGCAAGATGATCAGGTGAGCGCCGCGGGGATTATCTTTGATGCCGTAGCCGGCGTCTTCAATACGCTTCTTCAGCGCGTCCGCGCGATCGTAATGGCCGCGTTTGCGCAACTCATCGCGTTCATGCGAAAGAGCCAGGATGTCCGCGGGGATGCCGTGGCGAACTGGACGTGTAGTCATTTCTGCTTCCTCCTTCAACTCTACGCCTGCCTCTCAGCCGGAAAGGGACCGCTGGCTTGCCTCTGCACTGAGCAATGCTGCGAGGTCGTTCCGGGCGTCGTTGCCCGGAGAAACAAGAGGCACGGTCCCCCTGGCTGTATTTCAAGCTATGCTGTCCACAAAACAAATTATCGGCGTTTTCTCGTCCCATTGCAATCACAGCCTTTTGCATGAGACGGGTCTGTCGTTTGCTGCGAAGGTGCTCATGGAGACTCGCAAGAGCCCTTTTACTGAACCCGGGCTAATAGCCCAGAGCCAGTCCATCGCAGCGCGGATCGGCGGCGCCAGAGAAAAGATTGTTCTCCGGGTCGATCGCGATGGCCTGAGCGTGGCCAACTGCGCTCTCCCAGGAGCCCAACGTTTGAATATGATGGCCGAGCCGGGTGAGTTGCTCGGGGATCTGCGCTGGAAAGCGGTCTTCCATCTCGACCACTTCGGCGATGCCGGGGTCAAGGTGCTCATCGACTCCGCTCTGTCCCGGTAACGGCTGGTTCGCGCGCTGGTCCAGGTACGCGCGTCCGCTTGCCCAGCGTGGGGCGGAGATGGCCTGCTGGGGATTCAGGCCGAAGTCGAGCATGGCGGTCAGCAATTGAACATGAATCTGCGGCTGCGCGTCTCCGCCCATGGTGCCCACTGCCAGAGAAGGGTGCCCGTCGCGCAGCACCATGCCGGGCATGAGTGTGTGCATAGTGCGTTTGCCCGGCTGTAGATAGTTGACGTGGCGCGGGTCCAGTGAAAAGTACGAGCCACGGTTGTGCAGAGCGATGCCTGTGTTACCTCCGACCAGTCCACTGCCGATGCCCATGTACAGGCTCTGAATCAGTGAGACGACATTGCCCTGGTTATCGGCGGTGCAGAGGTACATGGTATCGCCATCTTTCTGCAACTCGCCCACGAAGTGCGGCATTGCGCGGGCTGGATCGATGCGTTCGCGCTGCCGTGCAGCATACTCTTTGCTCAGCAGGCGCTCGACCGGCACCTCTACAAAAGCTGGATCGGAGAGGTAACGATCGCGGTCAGCAAAGGCCAGTTTTTTCGCTTCGAGCAAGAGATGCAGATACTCTGCGCTCTGATAACCCAGCGCGTTCAGGTCGTAGCCTTCCAGGATATTCAGCATCTCCAGCGCAACCATGCCCTGCGAGTTGGGCGGGAACTCATAGATATCGTGCTCGCGATACGTGGTTGTCAGGGGGGTGACCCAATCGGAATGGTGCTGTTCCAGGTCTTCCATGCTTAGCACGCCGCCGCCGCGTTGAATATAATCCGCGATCTCACGCCCGATGGGTCCGTGATACAAAGCATCGCGGCCCTCGCGTACAAGCGTGCGGTAAGTGCGGGCCAGGTTGGGCTGGCGCAGGCGCTCGCCGGGGCGAGGAGCGCGTCCCCCCGGCAGATAGGTTGCCGCGCTCTCAGCCCATTGCGAGAGCAGCGGAGTGGAGTTCTCCAGCCACGCGCTCAGTCTTGCGGTGACGGGCATACCATCTTCAGCAAGGGCAATAGCGGGGGCGAAGATTTGCTCGACTGGCAGCGAGCCAAAGCGCTCCAAGGCCTCAAACCAGCCATCGACTGCGCCGGGCACATTGATCGAAAGTGGGCCGCGTGTGGGAATCTCCTTCATGCCGCGCGCCGCGAAATACGCGGGCGTTGCCCCTTGAGGAGCGCGCCCACTGCCGTTGAGCGCGTGGACCTTTTGCGTCTTCGCATCCCAGATGAGCAGAAAAATGTCGCCGCCGGCGGAGCAGGTCGTGGGATAAACCACCGTCATTACCGCGTTGGCCGCGATTGCAGCGTCGATAGCGTTTCCGCCCTGAGCTAAGATTTGTACACCGGCCTGGGTGGCCAGATAATGAGCACAAGCAACCATGCCATGGGGGGCGAAAACTGGCTGTTCGGAGTGCATTGCTGGAGACTCCTTCTTTCCTTCAAGAGGTTCAATGGTATAGACCAATCATTATTATACCAGAAAAATTGTTTCTTTGCTGGCTTTTTTGGCTGACCTCTGATAAGAAGCGAGGTGCCTGGAAGCGGGCGCGTGCTTGCTTCCAGGCACCTCGCTTCTTATCAG
>DASVMX010000198.1:0-10463 GCA_036384215.1 Ktedonobacteraceae bacterium
TTGCCAGCCCCCGATTCCTGGTGGAACCCTTACAAAAACAGCCCCACGCCTATCATATGTTCAAACATCTCAGCAATTTGCCGGGGCGTATACTGCCCACCAGACCTGTACCATTGGGAGAGCCAGTTGCACATACCCAGCAGGCCGAAGGCAACGATTTTGGCGTCGAGATCCGGCTGAAAAGCGCCGGATGCCTGGCCCTCTTCGATAATGCACTCAAAATAGCGCTCATAGGCCTTTTTACGCAGGATGATCTCTCTCGCAAAAGGGCCGGTCAAATGCGGCTGCTCACGGTAAAAAACGGTCATGGCGGGTGAGCGATCCGCCGCCACGGCGGTCTGGTGTTCGACTGCCCGGCAGAGCTTTTCTCTGGGCGGCAGGTCGCCCTCGACGATCTGGCGCAGCGGCTCTTCGCTGACGGTCAGCACTGTCAGAAAGATCAGGCGCAGGATCTCTTCTTTGTTTTTGATATGGTAATAGAGCGAAGCCTTGCTCCCCCCCAGCACCTCGGCCACGTCATCCAGGCTCGTCGCGCCAAAGCCGTTGCGGGCAAACAGTTCCGCTGCCGCCGCCACAATAGCCTGCTGCGTCAGACGCTGGCGCCTCCCACGCGCCGGACTCTTCTCTTTTTCGCTCCCCGTTTGCATATGCTCCCGCTGCTGTCGTTCCATTCTGCCTATACTACCAGGCCTTTTTCTCATAACCCACCAGGCGCGCTCGTATCATAAGGTTCACCTCGCGGCTTGTCAACGCGCAGTCAGAGTCTTATGCCCCAATGATAAATTCATAAGCCCTGAGAATCCTGTTCTTTTCATTACTCACAGATTGTTTCCCGGTATCTGCGCATCAGCTCTTCCTATTTTCTACTATATAGTCAAAATAAATGCAAGCTCATCAACCATGATTTTACCTTGATTTTTGGCTTTTTATCGGGTACAATTCGACCAGCTAGTCGAAAAATAGAGAGATTTGCCAGAGATGGCGATCCGTGCTTATACTGAAAGAGAAGGTGCGTCGCGCGGAGGCGGCGCCTGTCCAATAAAAGGAGCGTTGAAATGCTTTCCTCTCCTACTGATGGCTTGCAAAGCGAAGAGGCTCTCCTCGCTCGTTTGCGCAAGCAACAACTGGTCGAGTCGATTGAACAGATGAGTCCCATCTACCTGGAAGGGATGAAACGCATTCTGACAGTCTCGGCGGATACGGAATTGATCAGCGCGCCAGCCTACTACAATGCCGGCGTTCATGCTCCTACGCTGAACAATTTTGGCTCGGCGCTCTCGATTATTCAGGATGAACTGGGACACGCTCATATCGCGTATCGCTTGCTGCGTGACCTTGGTGTCGATACCGAGGAGCTGATTTTTGAGCGCGAGCCCGCGAAGTTTAAGTATCCCTACGCCTTCGACGTGCCCCTTGAGAGCTGGACCGAGCTGATTATCGCCAACGCGTTCTATGATCGCGCGGGCTATGTATTGCTCAGCGATGTTTATCAAAGCACGACCTTTGGACCCTGGAAGCGCGCGCTGGTGAAGGTGGACAAAGAAGAGACCTTCCACCTGCGCCACGGTGAGCAGGGTATGCTCAAACTCAATCAAACGCGCGAGGGACACGAGGCGATGCAGAAGGCGGTGAACTGGATGTTCCTGCTGACCGTGGAGTGGTTTGGCCTGCCGGATACACTGAAGAAGCACAATGAACAACTGGACTACGGTTTCAAAGGTCAAAGCAACGATGGGTTGCGCCAGACGTGGCTGAAAACCGCGGTGCCTCTGTGCGAGAAGATGCAGATCCAGATTCCCGCGCACTTTGACGAACAGGCGCAAAAATACGTGCTCGACTGCGCATTTCCCCAGCATTTCGACGCGCAGAACAAGCATTGGGAAGGTCAGTGCACCTGGGATGATGTGATGAAACGCTGGAAGGCGCGCGGTCCAGCCAATGAACAATTCGTTGGCATGATCCAGCGCGGCAAGCGCGAGATGCTGCGCCTGCTGGAGCAGGAGGGCTGAGCATGACCACGACCTATCCAGGCCTGAGCACGCACACGCGTGGTGATCCAGCGCGCCCGGATCTGTGGGACGCCCTGCGCGATGTCACAGATCCCGAAATCCCGATCAGCGTAGTTGATATGGGCCTGATCGTCGCTCTCAGCGAGCAAAAGGGCATTGTTGATCTCAAGCTGACCTTTACCGCCATGGGATGTCCGGCTATGGACTTCATCATGGACGATATTCGCGCGCGCCTGCTGCAAGAACCAGCTATACGCGAGGTGCGCATCGAAATCGTCTGGGAGCCGGTCTGGACAAAGGCACGTTTGAGCGAAGAAGGCGTTGAGATTATGCGTTCATGGGGGGTTTCCGCGTGAAAAATCCAGAGCAGATAGTTATACACACACCCGGCAGGCGCGAAGTCTTGAACGAACATCGCGTCTGGCAGGTCTACGCGCGGCGCAAATACGATGAACCTCTGCACGAAATCGGCAACGTCATGGCCGACGATGTGGAGCTGGCCAGAGTCTACGCGCGCAGCATCTACGACGAATTTAGCTGGATCGAGATGGTTCTGATCCCGCGTGACGCAATTGTTACCGTAATTGCATCTTAAATCAAAATCACCGTGAATGGAGCGACGCTACTGGCCTGCGTCGTATATCGTATGCTATTTGGTTATCATGCCACGACGCAGGCCAGTAGCGTCGCTCCATTCACAAAGGCTCAGCAGGAGCAGTTATGATCAGTAAACGTATAGATAACGCGGCGTTGTTCGCGATGTTTTCGACGCTGGCGGACAACAAGCAGGCGATTGGACGGCGTTACGCCTACTGGTGTAATGGCGCGCCCGCGTTGGAGGCTGCCGTGGCCGCCGCGGCCATGACCCAGGACGAGTTGGGGCACGCGCGCACGCTCTATCCCCTGCTGGAGGACTTCACCCAGGCCGAGGCCGCGCTTGAACAGGTTGAGCCGATGACACGCACGCTGCGCTATCACCTGGCAGTGCTCGACGAAGATTTCGCAAGCTGGTGCGATTTTGTAGCGACCAATTTTCTGGTGGACACCGCTCTGACAATCTTTTTTGAGGCCGCGCGGGACTCCAGCTACGATCCGCTGCGTCAGCGCGCGCGCAAGATTATTCAGGAGGAGGAGTTGCACTTTATACACGGCGAAGGCTGGGTGCGACGCCTGGCACAGGCTGGCGGCGCGGTGCGCAAAACCCTGCTCGCCTCTCTACAGCGCTTCTGGGACGAAACACTCTGCTGGTTTGGCCCGGCTGACGATCCTACAATCCTGCAACTACAGCGCGAAGGAATTATCAACGCGGCCCCTGACGAGTTGCGCAGCCGATATCTCCAGAAAATTATTCCTGTACTACGCTCTCTCGACCTGGACAGCGCTTTTCCCGTCTCGTTCAACGCCACCAGCAAAGCCTGGGATCTGGCGCAAGCCCTGCCCTGGACACGCTGGCGCGCAGAGAGCAGGCGGCTGACATAAGAGGAAAGCAGATGCGCGAAAAATTTGTACCAGATTTCAGTTCCCAGGCGCTCGCCCATCCTCCCTGTCCCTTTTGTGGTTCAGGCGAGACAGAACTTATCTCGTTGTTTGGACAGCAATTGTTGACGTTGCAATACTATTGCAACACCTGTCATACTCCCTTTGAACGCGTAAAAGACAACGATGGACGCGACAAACGAGCGGCGGCGCAGATTGACGAGCGTCCGTCATCCCGGTAATCACAACGATGTTTTCTACCATGAAAGGAACCAATACTCATGACGACAACTTCACAAAAAACCCTGGTCAACTACACCACCACCGATGGCGTGGCGATCATCGAGCTGACCAATCCGCCAGCCAATACCTACAGCTACGAGATGATGACCCAGCTCGACGCAGCGATCCTCAAGGCGCGCTTCGATGAAAACGTCCACGTGCTGGTGCTGCGCGGTGAGGGCGATAAATTTTTTAGCGCGGGCGCGGAGATCAGTATGCTCAACGCGGTCACGCCGACCTTCAAATATTATTTCTGCCTGCACGCTAATGAGACCCTGACACGCCTGGAGCAAACGCCCAAGCTGGTCATCGCCGCGCTCAACGGCCACACAGTTGGCGGCGGACTGGAGATTGCCATGGCCTGCGATATTCGCATCGCTATGCGCAATCCCAGGAGCAAAGTCGGCCTGCCAGAGGTCAACCTGGGCGTCCTGCCCGGCACCGGCGGCACACAGCGCCTGGCCCGTGCACTGCCCAAAAACAAAGCTATCGAGCTGATGACCGAGGGCAAGCTGATCAGCTTCGAGGAAGCCCTGGAGTTGGGCCTGATCAACTACATCTACGAGCCTGAGAACTACTGGGACCAGGTCATGGCCTATGCCAGGTCCTTCTGTCCCCCCAACAAAGCCTCTAAAGCGGTCGGGCGCATCAAACGCTCGGTCCAATCCGGCTCCGAGGTCTCCTTCTCCGAAAGCCTGGCCATCGAGCGCGAACTCCAGCAACTGCTCTTCCAGAGCGAGGACGCTAAAGAGGGCATCGCTGCCTCCACCGAGAAGCGCAAAGCCAATTTTAGCGGGCGCTAAGCTGGCTACATCAAGCAATGGCTCTCCTGATCTCTCTGTAAACAGGGTGGTCTGGAGAGCCAGTTACGTTCACAGGCAAAGGAAAAATCCATGTCGAAATCTCACCTGGAATGACCTCCCTCTTGTCGGCAGCTTCTCTGGGCTTCCAGGGCTGGCGCTGGCCCTCGGCTCCTGGTACGGCTTTGCCCTGGCCCCGGCCATTGGCAGCGCGGTCGCCGACCACCTGGCTGGTCTGCCCATCCCGGAACTGGATCAACTCACTCCCAATCACATCTCTCAGCTTTGATGATTTCGACTATTATGGATCTAAATACCTGCTTGACTCTGACGTAACGTGAGACAGTATGATCTTCTCAGAAGTTATCACATGTATGCATAAGAATACACAGTATAATGAAAAGAGGATCACATAACATGGAACAAGAAAACGAACTTCACGTTGTATTCGGGAGTGGCGCATTGGGTCTGGGGGTCACGCGGATTCTGCTGGCAGAGGGAAAGCGCGTGCGGATTGTGAACCGCAGCGGCAAAGCTCAGATCGCGGGCGAGGCCGAGATTATGGCTGGAGATGCCACCGACGCCAGCCGGACCCGCGAGATCTGTCAGGGAGCCACAGTGGTTTACAATTGTGCTAACGCGCCATATACAGACTGGCCGGCACTGTTTCCGCCCATCCAGCGCGGCATCATCGCGGGCGCGGCGGCGGCAAATGCCCGGCTGGTTGTGGCGGAAAATCTCTATATGTATGGCGAGGTCGATGGCCCATTGACCGAAGATCTGCCACACGCGGCCACGACGCGCAAAGGACGCGTGCGGGCACAGATGGCTGAGGAATTGATGGAGGCCCACCGCAAAGGCATTGTGCGCTCCGTGGCCGCGCGCGGCTCGGATTTCTATGGTCCATACGCCAGAGAGCAGGGCATTTTTGGCGACCGGGCGCTACAACTTCTGCTGGCAGGTAAAAGGGTCTCGATGGTCGGCAACCTGGACATGCCCCGCACCTACACCTATACCGAAGACTTCGCACGCGGACTGGTAATCCTGGGCGCGCACGAAGAAGCCTACGGCCAGGCCTGGCATATCCCCAACGCTCCAACGCTTACTACCCGCGAGCTGCTCAGTATGTTCTTTGCAGAGGCAGGTCTGCCGCCTAAAATGAGCGGTATTCCAGGTGGTATAATCAAGTTGCTGGGTTATGTGAATCCACTCATCCGCGAAGTGGGTGAGATGCTCTATGAATTCAATAAGCCGTTTATTGTCGATAGTAGCAAGTTTGTGCGCGCCTTTGGCGATATCGCAACGCCACACCGGCAGGCCGTGTGCCAGACGTTAGCATGGTTTCGAGCACAATTTGCCATCCGGGCAGCAGCGTAATCTGAGAGCAAAAACAGAGGGAGGAGCACTGAGATGCTGCGTATCGGCGATTTTTCGCAATTGGGTCAGGTTTCGATTCGGACTCTGCGCCACTACGATGATCTTGGCCTGCTCAAACCTGCCCATATCGATCGTTTCACCGATTATCGCTACTATACGATTGAGCAACTGCCGCGCCTCAATCGGATTCTGGCGTTGAAAGATCTCGGCTTCTCCCTCGACCAGATCAAAGGTCTGCTCGATGAAAATGTTCCGCTGGACCAGCTGCGCGGCATGCTGGTGCTCAAACAGGCTGAACTGCAACAACATGTGCGCCAGGAACAGGAACGGCTATGTCGCGTGGCCGCGCGCCTCAAGCAGATAGAGGACGAGGGCAACGTGTCCCAGTACGAAGTAATCCACAAGGCAGCGAAAGCGCAGACCATTCTCTCAGGCCGCGTGGTGGTGCCAACGATGGATGATATGACCGAGTACCGCTGCGCTCTCTCCCACGATCTCTACGCCTGGCTGGAACAGGCACGCGTCGAACCAGTTGGGCACGAAATGGTGCTGTATCACCTGGGCGAGTACCGGGAAGATAATATTGACCTTGAAATGGCTGTGAGCATCGAAAAAACAGCCCTGCGCTCCATCTGGCCACCTGTTGCGCCCCGGCTCCAGGTCCACGACCTGCCGGGAGTCGATGACATGGCCAGCATCATCCACCGGGGCAGCATGTACGACGTGTGCCAGGCCATCGTCGCCCTCTACACCTGGGTTTGCGCCAACGGTTATCACCCCTACGGAGCCTACCGCGAAATCCATCTCTTTGGTCGCGAGGACGCGCCAGGCATCGATTACCAGAATCTCGTCCTCGAACTACAACTTCCCATCAAGCAAGTAAGCAAGAGCGATTATTCTCGTTCATAAGAACATAACATATCATGCTTAGTTCAAATTGATATGTCCATGTTGTTTTTCTCAGCGGTTTCGATGGTCTGTAGAAGGGCGTTGAGAACCGCTTTCAAGGCCAGCGCTGTCTCGGGATCTATCACATCACCGGCGGCCGACAGTTTCTTTTTGATTGCCGGTATGGTGAGCTTGCCCCCTTCCGGGACATTGGCCGATAAGGCGGTTAATGTCAGCAAGAGCGAGGCGTGGGCCTTCTCTCCTCCGGTGGCCAGCGGGGAAGCGCTGATGACGGCAGTTGGTTTGTGCCAGAGTTCGCCCGAAGAGACGGTCCAATCGAGGGCATTTTTGAGCGATCCAGGAACCCCGAAGGCGTATTCCGGCGTGCAAATGAGCACGCCATCGGCGGCCTGGAGTTGCTGGCGCAGCGCAGAGACTACCGCGGATGAATTGGCATCATCGAGGTCAGATGAAAAATGTGGAAGATCGCCCAGTTCTTCGTAAAGGGTGATTTCTACGCCCTCGGGAGCTTGCTGCGCGATAAAACGGAGAAGCTGGGTATTGCTAGAATCAGCTCGTAAGCTGCCAGATAGAGCCAGAATGCGCATGAATATATTCCTTTCGACCTCTTCTCATCTTTTTGGTTAAGAAGAGGGCATATCTCACATCACGAAAATCGCCAATGCGGAAAGTATACCTGTTCAAGCGCACTTGAAGTCAAGAGCTTGTAGAAGCCGTTACCTGACCACTGCCACTGAGCCGCGTTTGATTAAGGTGACGCCAAGCAGGTTGGTAACACAGGAGGCGTCGGGGTTGATGACACGGGCAACAAGCGTGCGCAGGGCAGTGGCGCCGAGTTGATCAGCGCTGAGGTGGATAGTGGTCAGCGGCGGCGTAACATGCTGGGAGAGTTCGATGTCGTCGAAGCCAACCAGGGAAATATCGTCGGGAACCTTAAGCCCGGCTTCGCGCAGGGCTTTGAGCGCGCCAATAGCGGTGATGTCGTCGGCGCAGAAAATGGCGCTAAAGTTGGTGCCGCGGGCTAGCAGGCGTTGGCAGGCGGCATACGCGCTCTCGGCATTCAGTTCGCCGGATTCCACCAGATCATAGTTCACCGCCAGGCCGTGGTCCAGCAAGGCCATGCAGTAACTGGCCCAGCGTTGCTGGATTGAATAGATGGGATAGGTGGGATGTGAACCCGGCAGGGTGTTTCCGCCAAGGAAGGCGATGTGGCGATGACCCTGAGCGAAAAGATGCTCCATGGCCAGGCGCGCCCCCTGGAAATTATCTCCCAGCACCGCGTCGACTGGCGGCAACAGGTCGGGCAGATAGTGGTCAACCAGCACCAGAGGCAGGCCGGTAGCTTGAAAAGCCTTGACCGTCTCCAGTTCCGCTGGCCCAACTAGCAGCAAACCACCTGGACGCATTTCGGACAAGAAGGAGGTGAGCTGACGCGCTGACTGCCCCTCTTCATCCAGTGTACGATAGCTCAGCTTGATATTAGAGAGGCGAGCCTCGCGCTCAACCCCATAAAAGATTGGCGCCCAGTAGGGATTGAGCGTCAGGGGCAAGGTATCCCCTTTGTGGCAGTATAGAAAGCTCACTTCCTTGAGCACGCGCCCCGGCACAAGGACCGGCTGCCCACCAGGCCGCATATACCCCAGATCGGCAGCTACTTTAAGCACCCTCTGGCGAATCTCGTCGCTCACATTACTGTGATTATTAAACACGCGCGAAACCGTACCAACTGAAACTGCTGCGCGCCGTGCAACCTCTTTCGCGGTAACTGAGCCTTCCATACCCCTATAACTCCTTCAAGAATTGATTACTCTTGCGTTCTCTTATGAAAAACATAACAATGAAATGAAACATTTTTCTGGAAGTAATGGTAGTAAATTTCTCATGGATTGTCAAGAATATCCCCTTTTTAGCCAGGACGCCCCCTGATTCTCTCTCCCCGGCTGAGCGCGAAATCGCTTCCGCGCCTGTTTTTGGCCCGGCCTTGCTCAAAACAGCATGAAAACGGGCTAAAAGATGCATATTTGGAGAAAGATATTGACAATCTCATGCGCACACTCTAAGATTACTTCTATGAAACATCATCGCAATGTTTCACGAAGAGTTCGCAAGCAGAATCAATCAAGACCTGAGTCTCGCTTGCCAGAGAGAGGTATAGAGAGAACAATATGGCTACATTCCCCAAAGGGTTCCTGTGGGGGGCAGGGACATATGCGTATCAGGTTGAAGGCGCGGCTTTTGAAGACGGGAAAGGCGAATCTATCTGGGATCGCTTTTGCGCACAACCAGGCAAGATCTTAAACGGCGACACGGGCCTGGTAGCCTGTGATCATTACCACCGCTATCGCGAGGATATCCAGTTGATGAAAGAGCTGGGCCTGCAAACGTATGTGTTCTCAATCGCCTGGCCACGTGTGATACCACAGGGCCGGGGAGAGGTGAATGCCAGGGGGCTGGACTTTTATGAACGCTTGATCGATGGCTTGCTGGAAGCCGGTATCGAGCCCTTTGTGACGCTCTACCACTGGGATCTGCCCCAGACACTGGAAGATCAGCTAGGCGGCTGGCTGAACCGCGAGACGGCCTATGCCTTCGCCGAATATACCGATGTGGTGACAAAACGCTTCGGCGACCGCGTGCGCCGCTGGCTGACGCTGAACGAGCCAGCTGTGACCGCTTTCGATTCGTACGAGTCGGGTGAGCACGCCCCCGGCCATAAGAACCCGCGCGAAGCCTGGCACACCACGCACAATTATCTCCTGGGTCATGGCCTGGCCGTGCCGATTATCCGCGCAAATGGCAATGAGCAGACAAAAGTCGGGATTACGCTGAATTTTACCGCGATCCACCCGGTGAGCGACTCGGCTGAGGATAAGGCCGCAGCCCATTTCCTGGACGGCAAATACCACCGCTGGTTCCTCGATCCCATTTTCCGCGGAGAGTATCCCGCCGATGTGGCCGAACGCCTGGGCGATTTCATGCCCGACGTGCGCCCCGGCGACCTGGAAATCATCTCCGCGCCACTCGATTACCTGGGCGCAAACTACTATACCCGCAGCGTGGTCGGCGCCAGCCCCAACGGTCCTGAAGCTATCGACAATTTCGAGTATTATGAGCAGAAAGAGTCGGAATACACAACAATGAACTGGGAGGTCTATCCCGCCGGCATCTATGAACATCTGACCCGCCTGCACCGCGATTATCATATTCCTGAAATCTTTGTTGTCGAAAACGGAGCCGCCTTCGCCGATACCGTCTCTCCCGATGGTCACGTCCACGATCCACGCCGCCAGAACTATATGCGCGAACACTTCCTCCAGGCCCACAGGGCACTGAGCGAGGGCGTGCCCCTGCGCGGCTATTCGGTCTGGGCGCTGATGGATAACTTTGAGTGGTCGCTTGGCTATAGCCGGCGCTTCGGGATCACTCATATTGATTACGAAACGCAAAAGCGCACCGTCAAGGATAGCGGCCTCTGGTACAAAGAGGTCATTGCAAGCAACGAGGTCAAATAGCAAGAGGGGAAGCCGGGCAAAGAACGAGCACGTCCCTGGAACAGCTGAGCCGTTCCAGGGACGTGCTCGTTCTTTGCCCGGCTTCCCCTCTTGCTATT
>DASVMX010000199.1:0-10106 GCA_036384215.1 Ktedonobacteraceae bacterium
TCCTGTTGAAGCAAACAAGGATGATCGTTGGGCGGTTGAACCGCCCAACGATCATCCTTGTTTGCTTCAACAGGAGCTTGCCTCCCGTTCTGCTGTATCACAGTCAATCCTGGAAAACGTCTTTTATAGAGAGCGGGATGATGCGCTTCTCCTGGAAGATGCGCGAAATTGCCACTTGCGCAGTATGGAACACCTGCGCTATCATAGGGGATGTCTTTATGTGTCTTTCTGCAAAAAGAGGAACTGAGTATGGCTGGCAATGGACAGAGAAAAGAGCGACCCAGGGTGGAACGCCTGGCTCCTGGAGTGGAAGCCGGGCAGTCTTCACGCGTGAGCAGAGCTGCTGGCAGCCTGGGCTCCAGTAGCGTACGTGTTGAGGCGCGCCAGGTTCCAGCGAGCAATCGCCCGCGCTCTGGCAGCAATGCCGGAGGACGAGCCGCGGGGGCGCGTCCCCCGGCCAATGGCAAGGCGAGCAGCAGAAAAGGAACGCCTGCTTCTTCCACCAGTCGCAAAGGCGCGGCAGCCAGTCCCGCCGTGCCCGCGGATTCGCGCCTGATTAAACAGGTGCGCGAGAAGTGGGACGATATGCAGCCACACGAGCAGCAGCGCATGTTTAGCGTGGTGCTGCTCCTTCTCGCGCTCTTTTTGCTGCTCGCCCTGACCGCCTGGCGCGCGCAGCCACTCTTCAAGCCGCTGACGGACTTTTTCTCCAGCATCTTTGGCTGGGCCGCCATCCCGCTCTGCCTGGGCCTGATCGCTTTTGCCATCGCTCACCTGGTCGAGGGCGCGCGCAATATTCGTTTTATTCGCTGGTCGCTGGTCCTGGGCCTGCTGGGCCTGCTGGTGCTTTTAATGACGGAGAGCCAGTTGCTCTTCGGCCAGACCACGGGCGGGCTGATCGGCGGTCTGCTCGCTACTCCACTGTTCGGCTGGGGCTTTGGCGCGCATGTGCTGGTGCTGGGCCTGTTCGTGCTGCTGGCCCTTTTCACTTTCCGCGTCACGATGAGCCAGATGGCGCGCACATGGCGCGGCATGCAAAAGGTCTTCCTCGATCCCCGCGACGCCTCCGCCGCCAGCGCCTCCACGTCCGTCTCGCCTTTCCTGGGCCAGCGTCCGCGCTATAGCCGTTACGTCAACGACCAGAAAGGCGACAAGCAAATGCCCGCTGGCAAACGCTCCCTGCCAGAAGAGGATGAGTTTGATGAAGACGACGAGGACGAAAGTGCGATTGATTTCGAGGACGATTTCGAGGACAAGGAACTGGAAGACCCGCGCAACAATATCAACCAGCACCTGCACGAGGTCGGACGGGTGAAGAAAGGCTCGCGCCCGGCCCAGCAGTTGGATCGGGCCGAGGCTCGCGCCGCTGTGAAAGGTGCGAAACAGCAGGCTCTGCCCTTCCCAGAACAGAAGCCCGGCAAGATAGAGCACCTGGAGGAGATGGAGCCGCTGGCCCCCAATCCGCTGCGCGCTCGCCTCGCGCAGAGCGGGAAACATGTCATCATGCCCGCGAGCCCTTCGACCTGGCAGCAGCCGGATAGTTCGCTGCTCAACAGTCCAGAGGACGTGAAGGTGCAGATGATGGGCGACGATACCGCCACGCTGGCCAAGACCATTCAGGACACCCTGCGCAGCTTCCGCGTAGAAGCCGAGGTGCGCCCCGAGGACATCAGTATCGGCCCTACCGTGATCCGCTTCGGCATTCGCCCCACCGGCAGACCGATGATGCAAGAGGATGAGCGGGGCCGCATGATGCCGGTCAAGGACTCCGCGGGCAATATTATCTACGAAACACGCACACGAGTCAGCCGCATCATGGCTCTGCAAAACGACCTCGCCCTTGTGCTGGAATCGAAGACCATCCGCATGGAAGCGCCGGTCCCCGGTCGCCCCTATGTCGGCGTGGAGATTCCCAACAAAAACAGCCGCCTTGTCACCCTGCGCGAAATCCTGGAGAGCAAAGAGTATCAGACCGCAAAAGCAAAATCCAGGCTCACCGTCGCTCTCGGCAAAGATGTGGCCGGCGCAGTGCGCGTCGGTGATCTCGCGAAAATGCCACATTTGCTGATAGCTGGCGCGACAGGTGCTGGAAAATCTGTTTGCATCAATACACTCATTTCGAGCATCATTACCCAGGCCACGCCGGATGATGTGCGCATGTTGATGGTTGATCCCAAAATGGTTGAGCTTTCGATGTATAACGGCATTCCGCACCTGCTGGCGCCAGTGGTGACCGACGTGGAGAAGGTTGTGGGCCTGCTGAAGATCGCGATTACTGAGATGGAGCGGCGCTATCGCCTCTTCTCGCAGTTGGGCGTGCGCAACCTGGACGGCTACCGCAAAATGCGCACGGAAAAAATGGCGCGCGGCGATCAGTCGTTGAACAACCTGCCGGCGATTGTGATTATCATTGACGAACTGGCGGACCTGATGATGGCCGCGCCCGACGAGGTCGAGGGTCTGATCTGCCGCCTGGCTCAGTTGGCGCGCGCGACTGGCATTCACCTGGTCGTGGCCACGCAGCGTCCCTCGGTGGATGTGATTACCGGCCTGATCAAGGCCAACATTCCCACGCGCATCTCCTTTATGGTCAGCTCGGCTGTAGACTCGCGCACGATCATCGACATGGGGGGCGCGGAACGCTTGCTGGGGCGCGGCGATATGCTCTACCTGCCCGCGGACGCCGGCAAGCCGGAGCGCATCCAGGGCGCCTTTGTCGCCGATGAAGAGGCCGAGAAGCTTGTGCAATACTGGCGCCAGCAGGCCGCGCAGCATTCTTCCGCTCAGGGACAGCAGGCCGCGCCTGCGGTGGAACCGGGCTGGGAAGTCAGTACAGCGCCGTCCGACGAGTTTGAGCTGGAAGACGACATGCTGGAGCAGGCCGAGCAGGTCGTGCAGGAATACGAGCGCGCATCCATCTCGCTCCTTCAACGCCGCTTGAAAATCGGCTACTCGCGGGCCGCGCGCCTGATCGACCTGCTCGAAGAGCGCGGCGTTATCAGCCGGGCGGAACCAGGCGGTAAAGCACGCGAAGTCCTCGACCAGCGCGGTCCCGCCCCCCGCTACAGCGGAGGAGGAGGCGAAGGCCGCACCATGGCAGACGAAGCTGCCGACATTATCGAAGAAGAACGCCTGCGCGCCGAAGCCCTCAAGAAACAGGCTGAGCGGGAACAAAATAAAGCAGTAGACTAAAAAGAGTCGTGGGCAGGAGAAAATGTTGCAAGCATTTTTTCCTGCCCACGACTCTTTTGGTAGAGCCACACGATCTAGTGAAACGATGACAACGGAGGCCAGTTCCGCTGTGGACCTTCACCGGATCATGTGGCTCTACCACTCTTTTTAGTCTACTGTAAATAGTTTTCTTTGATACTCTTGACGTGGTGAAGCTCGTGGCCAGCAATAATGTACAATGCCGAGCGCACGCTGAGCTTATTTCCACTTGAAAGACCAGCGCGATCAAACGCCTCTTCCGACAGACTGTTGAAAAGCGCGATGGTTGCGGCGCGTACCGTACTCAATTCTGCCAGGATATCTTTCAGGCTGCGCTGATTGGCCCCGGAAGCGGCCACGTAGTCATCCTGCTCGAAACCCGGCAGCGAAGTGGTATCGTTTCTAGCAAAACGCAGGGCGCGATACGCGAAGATGCGTTCGGTATCGGTCACATGCACCAGAATCTCCTTAATTGTCCACTCCCCCTCCGCGCAAGGCGTGCTTAACTTCTCCTCGGCCAGACCCCCAACCAGGTCGTGCAGCGCCAGCAAATTATTCTGGAGATGCTGTAACACCAGACCATCATCAGGCACCAGCTTCACATACTCAAGCGCGTATGGGACAAACTCCCACACAGCAGGCTTCTCAATCTTTCGCATAGACAAAACCTTTCACACGTCGCTTCCGCGCTTTTCCAGCGCGGACCATAAGATAGATACATATTACTTCATCAAACCGAGTCGCTACCAATCCTTGCCCCATTCAGGCAACCATAACTCAGCCTATCTTATCCCTGTCCCGACAGGATCGTGATAAGGATTTCGGCGTGGTTTCTGTTTTTTCTCTGGACGCTACACAGATCCAAACGTGAAAGCGCTCGCAGTGACCCTGAGATGTTTGCCATGTACGTCGAGCTCGCGGAAAACGCGCGCGGCGTCATCGGCGCTCATATTGCTGAGCTGTGCCAGCAGATTGAGCAGATCGTCTCTGATGGAGTCGCCAGCGGAGCATTTGTGGTAGATGACCCAATTGCCACCGCGCGCGGCATTTTTTACGCCACCAATCATTTCCACAACCCCGCTCACGCCCGCTCATGGCTTGAGCCAGATATCGACCAGGCCTTTGAAGATGTCTGGTCACTCATTCTCTGGGGCCTGGGCGTGCGCCAGAAACCCTGACTGAAGGAAACAACAACGAGTGGAGTTGTTGTTTCCTTCAGTCAGTAACTATCCAGGTTCTCTTGCTCTGTGACTCCTCAGCGCCTGCGGCGCTTCGCCATGGTGAGGTAGGAAGAGTTCCGGGGCGGGCACGACCCGCCCCGGAACTCTTCCTTCCTCACGGGCGAGCCACCGCAGGACTTGCGGCGCTGAGGAGTCACAGAGCAAGAGAACCTGAATAGTTACTCAATCATGCCTTGACAAATGAAATAGCAATTTGTTATAATGACTCTATGAGATGGATGACAATGGATATGTTTGACGACTGATGTGCAGCTACGAAAGGATTCAAATATGGACAAAATACGGCGCTTTCTCTGGAAACATTTCGGGATTACACTGGACCGCGAGACGCGGGTGGTAGCTAGCATTGTTGTACTTGGTGTAGTAGGAGTACTCGGTTTTGGCATTGGCTTTGCGATTACTCACGCGGCATTTTTCTTACTGCTGGTTGTTTTGTGCGCTTCTGGCGCGGGACTGGTTGGGTTTGGAGGAAGCTATAGCGCGATTTCCTGGAGCCTGGCCAGCAAGGAGGAGCGCAAGAAGATCGAGGAAGAGATTGCTCTGAAACAGTTGCGCAGAAGAGCGCGCGACAAGCATTATGAGCCGTAAAAATGGTTTATGGATGTAAGAATGGAATAAATCCATTCTTACATCCATAAACCATTTTTACGGCTCATAATGCTACATGATGCTGACTGGTTCGATGTCGATCTGCCAGCCGGGGGCGTGAAGGGAGCGCAGGAGGGTTTGGAGGTTGTGGCCGCGCAGGATCATTTGCCAGCGATATTTGCCCTGGAGACGTTCCATGATTGCGGGGGCGGGTCCGACAATGTCGGTGGCTTCGAGGCCAAGGCGTTCGATCCAATGGTCGAGCCTTTCACGCAGGAGCAGGGCTTCATTCTGAGCGCGCAGGCGGTTTTCGTGGCTGTAGGTGAGCTTGATAAACTGGCGGAAAGGCGGATAGCCGTAGCGGCGGCGCGCTTCGATTTCGGCGGCGTAGAATTCGTGATAGTTGTGACGCGAGGCGGCGTCGATGCAGAAGTGCTGCGGATTGAAGGTCTGGATAATGACCTGTCCCGCTTCGCTGCCGCGGCCCGCGCGGCCCGCGACCTGGGTAAGCAGAGTGAAGGCGCGCTCGGAGGCGGAGAAGTCGGGCAGCATGAGGGCGATGTCGGCGGAGACGACGCCAACGAGGGTGACGCCAGGGATGTCCAGACCCTTGGCGATCATCTGCGTACCGATCAGGATATCCCCTTCGCGGTTGGCGAAGCGATCCAGCAACTGTTCATGGGCGCGGCGCGTTTTGGCGGTGTCGCGGTCCCAGCGCAGGAGGCGCACGCCGGGGAAGGTGCGTGCGATGGTCTGCTCAACTTTTTCAGTGCCCAGACCGAAGTAGCGCACACTGTTGCCGTGACACTGCGGGCAGAAGCGCAGCGGCTGGTGCTGGCTGTTGCAGTAATGGCAGAGCAGCACGCGTTCGGTAGCGTGGTAGGTCAGGGGGATATCGCACTTCTCGCACATGGCGACGTAGCCACATTCGCGGCAGAGCACGCAACTGGCGGCACCACGCCGGTTGAGATAGAGAATGGCCTGCTGCTTTTTCCTGAGTACTTCGCTGAGCGCGTTGTGCAGGCGGCGACTGAGGATGCTGGTGTTGCCGACGAGTAGCTCGTTGCGCAGGTCGACGATTTCGACCGGCGGCAGGGTGGCGCCAATGCGCTGGGGCAATTCGACCAGTTGATATTCACCGCGTTCCGCGCGAAAGTAAGTTTCGGTAGAAGGCGTGGCGCTGCCGAGGACGAGCGGGATGCCAAGCATACCGCTGAGAGCCAGGGCGGATGAGCGCGCGTGATAGGTTGGGGCACGCTCGCCCTGTTTGTAAGCCGGTTCGTGCTCCTCGTCGAGAATCAGGATACCCAGGTCTGGTACGGGCGCGAAGAGGGCGGTGCGCGAGCCGATGACCACGTCCACGCGACCCTCGCGAATGCGCCGCCACTCGTCATAGCGTTCTCCGGCGCTGAGCGAGCCGTGCATGATGGCCACGCGACCAGGGAAGCGACCGGCGATGCGCTGCACAGCCTGGGTGGTCAGGGCGATTTCGGGTACGAGCACGATGCCGCGCTGGCCACGCGCGAGGATGGCCTCCAGCGCCTGCAAGTAGACCTCGGTTTTGCCGCTGCCGGTGACGCCGTGGAGGAGAACTGGCCGCTGGCTGCTGAGGATCTGCTGTACGGCGGCGCGCTGGTCGGCGGTGAGCGGTAGCGGCTGCGTGGGCGCGATGACGCGGCCCAACAGGGGATCGCGCTGCACCTCAACCTCTTCGATTTCGATAATCCCCTCGCGCACGAGTTGCTGGATCTGTCCCGTGGTCAGGCTGCTGGCCTTCGAGAGCATGTGGGGGGTCCAGTAAGATCCGGTGGTGGCACTGACGAGGTCGTGTTCGAGCAGATCGAGGGCGGCGATCTGGCGCTGGGCCACCAGCCCGGCCTGATTCTGCGGCGTCAGGGTCAGCGAGGCATCGGCGGCAGGCAACGCCCAGGGATCAAGCACGGCCTTTTTCTGGCGGGGGCGCTGAACCAGGCCCTCCACGCTCTGTAACGGATCTGCCTCGGCGGGCAAGCTCTGCTGTAGACGGCTCCGCGCGGCCTGGCGCCAGGTTTCCAGTTCAGGACCGCGCAGGAGCAGGCGCACCACGCGTTTGCGGCGCGCGCGGGCTTTGGGCGCGTGCAGTTCAGAGCCGCGCTCGATCAGCCCACTCTCCTGGGCCTCTTTCAGCACTTCACGCGCTTTTTTGTCGCCCAGCATCTCTTTCAGACGCGCGATATCCAGCGGCCCCTCGCCCAGCAGCAGGCCGATCAGGGCGTTTAGACGAGTGAAGCGTTTGTCCTCGCCCACGCGGGCCGCGAAATCGCTGGCTGCCCCGGTATCGATCAGGCGTAGCACCATTTTCGAGCGCTGCATCAGGCCTGGCGGCAGCATCATCAGAGCTGTTTGCGCCAGGGGTGCGACATAATATTCGGCGATCCACTCGGCCAGGGCGCGCTGGTGTGGCAAGAGCGCGGGCTGTGGGTCGAGCAGAGTTGAGATCGCTCGCACCTCCTGCTCTTCAGGCTCGTCCTCGCGCAGGCTCCAGATAATGCCCTCGACCAGCCGCTCACCGTAATAAACCGCGACCAGTTGGCCCGCCGCGATCTCATCTTCCAGTTCTTCAGGAACCGCGTAGGTCAGCAGTGGCTCGTGGCTCCAACTGGCCGCAGAGGTAAGAATGTCAGCAAACACCGCTAGCGCCTCCCAAATTCACGTTCTAACGCGCCCAGGCTGAAGTGCACGGTCGTGGGCCGGCCATGGCAGCAGCTATAGGGCGCCTTTGTCTGCGCGAGCTGGGTTAGCATCTCACGCATCTCGCTGACAGTCAGAAAGTAGTTGGCCTTGATCGCGGCCTTGCAGGCCACGTTGGCCAGGGCGTGCTCCTCCCAGGTTTCAGCATGACCCAGGCTCTCCGGCGCGGTCAGCTCCGCCAGCAGCGCCTGGAGCGAACTGGCGTTCATCTGCTTGACCAGCACCTGGGGAATCGCGCGCACCAGGACCGCGCTCTCCTGGATTTCCAGCTCAAAGCCAATCTGCTCTAACTGCGCCTGGTGATCCTCGATTGCACCCAGTTCGGCGGGTCCGAGATGCAACCGCAATGGATTGAGCAGAAGCTGTGAAAGGGGCGCGCGCGCCTGCTGGGCCGCTACCATGCGTTCAAGCAGGATGCGTTCGTGCGCGGCGTGCTGATCGACCAGGTAGAGACCATTCGGCCCCTCCGTGACGATATAGCTCTGCGCGAACTGGCCGATCACGCGCAGAGTGGGCAGGCGTCCCTGGCCTTCCAGCAGTTCGCGCTGGGCCGGCAGACCTGCCTCGATGGGAAAAAAGGGTACCTGGCCTGCCTGGCCCGTCGTCCCTGCCGCGCTATCTTGCGTGGATTGGGCGGGAAAGAAGAGCGGCTCAACGCCAGGAGAAGCGGCGGGCACGGATGTTTGTTCTGGTCCGCGCGAGGTGGCAGGCGTGGAGGATACGGGCGGCGTGGGAGTATAAGGCGTCTCGTCCCTGTCCCACCTCCTCGCCGCGTCCTCCGGGCTCGCGGAGGCAGGCTGGAAGGTCTTGTCGGAATCGCGATTGGTACCGCTGGTATGGTCTTTGGGATTTACATGGGTTTGCCACAGGCGCGCGATCATAGGCGGCTTCGTGCCTGTCTCTTCCTCGGTCACAGTCAGCCAGGGATTATCGCGTGGCAGCGGCTGCTTGCGCGCAACGGGCGCAGGGACAGTAGATATGTCGGGGCCAGGCTCATCGAGGGGCAGGCGGTCAGCCTCGTCATCCAGGGACGCGGGTGCCGTGGGCGCGACCGGAGCCTGAGACATGCGCGCGTTCTGCCCGCTCCACGTAGGCACAGAGGCCTCGGAGAGCACCGCGCCACGGACGGCGCGCAGAATGGCCGCGTAAACCCGGCGTTCTTTCAAAAAGCGGATCTCCGTCTTGGCCGGGTGAACATTCACATCGATCTGCGCGGGATCGATGGCGATATCTACCACCGCGATTGGATGGCGTCCCGGCAGCAACAGCGAATGATACGCTTCTTCAACCGCGTAGCTCAACATGCGGCTGAGCACCCAGCGATGATTGACAAAGAACGACATGTGCTGGCGCGTGCTCTTATAGCAAGCTGGCAGGCTGGTATAACCGCTCACCACCGGGCGTTCAGGATCGTTGTCCTTGCCATCCAGGCTGGAAATCGGTACCATCTGCTCGGCCACCTGCAGGCCATAGATCTCGATCAGCACACTGCTCAACTGGCCATCACCGGGGGTCGCGAAGAGCTGACGGCCCTCGCTGGTCACGCTAAAACGAATAGCGGGATAGGCCAGCGCGTACTGCTCCAGCAGGTGCAGGCAGTGGCTGACTTCCGTATTGCGGCTCTTAAGAAACTTCAAACGCGCCGGCACCGCGCTAAAAAGGTTGCGCACCGTCAGCGTTGTACCAGTTGGCGAGGCTGCCGCGCCGACCCCGGACAACTCGCCATTCTGCGCGTGAATCTGTGCCGCCTGGTTTGCCTCGCGGTGATGGCTCAACAGCGTCACATCGGCCACCGCGGCAATACTCGCCAGCGCCTCGCCCCGGAAACCCAATGAGCGAATGCGCTCCAGATCATCGATCAGCGCCACCTTGCTTGTCGCGTGACGCGCCAGGGCCAGCGGCAGTTCTTCCGGGGGAATGCCCGAACCGTTATCAATCACGCGAATCAACTGGAGGCCGCCATTCATCAACTCCACGCGAATCTGCGTAGCTCCAGCATCGATACTGTTCTCGATCAATTCCTTGACCACCGAAGCCGGGCGCTCAACCACCTCGCCAGCGGCAATCTTAGCGGCAACATCAGGCGCGAGTTGACGAATGGGCATGCGTTTTGCTCCTCCAGAGTCTAGTCTTGAGCTCGCCAGTAAGAACGAGTGTTCAGCCAAACTATTATATACCTATTTTTCTTTTTGTACCAGCCGATTCAGGAGATTCCTCAGGGCTATTGCAAGATCTTTCTCGCCGCCTGCGGCGGCTCGCAGAAAGAGAGAAAAGAGGTTTTTCGGGGACACCCCGTCGCTTTTCATCCCCCGGACGGCTCTCACCCCGGCAGAGGGC
>DASVMX010000200.1:0-3153 GCA_036384215.1 Ktedonobacteraceae bacterium
CACAAAACCCCTTGAGAAAAAAGGGGGTGGGGCGCTTTGACAAACTTTTGCAAAGTTTGGGATGACTGATAACAAGCTCCCCCATTCAAGGAAATCTTTCTAACTTTTTGATAGTCCTACCCGTAAGATAGATAGCGTGCATTCGAGGGCTTATATAGGATATAATATGAGATATCAATCCCTATTGGCCCGCACTATTTATTTGAGTAGTGGCACGGAGAAATCAACCACTTGAGCGATCCCGCCCATGCTGGCGCGGTCAGAAAGCAAGGGCTTTTCTATGGAGAATGGATTGGCTGGAATATTCCGGCTACAAAATAATAACAACAACGCTCCTGGTCCGCGGCAGCCGAACTCTATGCGCCCGAATCAGGGTCAGAATCAGGGTCCCAATGGACAGCCTCCGCAGCGTGGCTCGTCTTCGCTGAACCGCTGGCTCCTGGTGATCGTGATTCTGATGCTTGGCGTCTACCTGTTCCAATTTTTTAATAACGCGAATAGCAATAACACGCCCAGCAGCGCTGAGTTGCAATATAGCGAATTCTATCGTTACATCAACAGCGGGGATGTCAAAACAGTCACGATTATTGGCTCGACCGATATTCGCGGGCAGTTCTGTAGCCCGACCCTGTACAATAGTGCTTCCTTTAACACTTACCATGTGACGCAGATGCCCGGCGGTGATGATGGGTTGTTGAAGGCCCTGGGCGCCAGCAAGCCGAACTGCCAGTCGCAGGTGACGATTATCAGCCAGCAGCCAACAGACAACAGTTTCTGGTTGAATATCCTGCTCACGGTTCTGCCGTGGGTCTTCCTGATCGGCATCTTCTTCTTCCTGACCAGGCGCGCGACGCAGGGGCAGCAGGGCATCTTTAGCTTTGGGAAGAGCCGGGCCAAGCTGATTCTTGAGGATCGCCCCAGCACGACATTCGCCGATGTGGCCGGGGTGGACGAGTCCAAGTATGAACTGCAAGAGGTGGTCGAGTTCCTGAAAACGCCGCAGAAGTTCCAGCGCCTGGGCGGTAAAATCCCGCGCGGCGTGCTGCTGGTCGGCCCTCCGGGAACTGGTAAGACGCTGCTGGCCAGAGCTGTGGCAGGCGAGGCCGGGGTGCCCTTCTTCTCGATGTCCGGCTCTGAGTTTGTCGAGGTGCTGGTCGGCGTAGGAGCCAGCCGCGTGCGCGACCTCTTTGATCAGGCCAAGAAGGCTTCGCCGAGCATCATCTTTATCGACGAAATCGACGCCGTGGGCCGCCAGCGCGGTTCCAGCATCAATACCAACGACGAGCGCGAGCAGACCCTCAACCAGTTGCTGGTTGAAATGGATGGCTTCGACAATCGCCAGGCCGTTGTGGTCATCGCCGCTACCAACCGTCCTGATGGCCTGGACCAGGCGCTGCTGCGCCCCGGTCGCTTCGACCGCCGCGTGACGGTGGATCGTCCCGACTGGAATGGACGCCTGGCCATTCTCAAAATTCACTCGCGCAACGTGCCACTGGGGCCAGATGTCGACCTGGTCGCGATTGCCCGTGCTACGACTGGCATGGTCGGTGCCGACCTGGCCAACCTGGTCAACGAGGCCGCTTTGCTGGGTGCGCGGCGTAATCTGGATCGCGTGAATCAGCAGTGCTTCCTGGAGGCGCTGGACAAGATCATGCTGGGCGCGGAGCGCCCGCTGGTCCTGGGCGAAGAGGATTTGAACGTTGTAGCTTATCATGAAGGTGGACATGCACTGGCGGGTCTGCTCTCACCCGATGGCGACCCGATCACCAAGGTCACAATTGTGCCGCGTGGTCAGGCGCTGGGCGTCACCATGTCTACGCCGCTCGATGACCGTTACAACTACTCGAAAGAGTACCTGCTCTCGCAGATCATCTACGGTCTGGGTGGGCGAGCCTCCGAACAGGTCGCGATTGGCCGTATCACTACCGGCGCGGAGAACGACCTCCAGCGTGTCACGCAGATGGCGCGCCAGATGGTCACGCGCTGGGGCATGAGCGAGCGCCTGGGCACCATCTCCTTTAGCGAGCGCCAGAGCCCCTTCGGGGGCGGTGGCGACACCGGCGCGCCCAGCAACTATAGCGAAGAGACCGCGGAACTGATCGATGACGAAGTCGACCGCATCATCCGTGCCTGCTACGCGCAGACCGTCGCCATCATGGAGAATAACCGCGTGACCCTCAACCGCATTGCGCAGGAACTGCGCCGCCAGGAGACCATCGACGCGGTCCAACTCCAGGCAATCCTCAAAGAGACAGGGGTCCAGGCGCCAGAGCACACGCCCACGCCCAAGACCATGCCTCTGACCGTCGCCCCAGAGGAGCCCGAGAGCCGCCCGATCTCCCAGGAGATCCAGCCCTCCAGCGACAACCTCTAAACCGAAGAGGCAAGCTCTCTGTGAGAGGGGAAAATGGCAAAACAGGTGGGATGAGCAAAATTTTCAATTTTGCTCATCCCACCTGTTTTGCCATTTTCCCCTCTCACAGAGAGCTTGCCTCTCTGGAGTTAGTTTTTGAGAAAATGACGCGCTTCGGGAAAATCCTGCGCGATCATTTCGAGCACGCCAGGGGGGAGCGGCAGAAACATGCCACTGGCCTCCGCCAGGACGGTCTGCTCATCCTCGGCCAGCGTCAGCGCACCCTGGGCCAGTTGCGCGCGCCTGCGGTCGCTTTCCAGCGTGGCGCGCACGCGCAGCAGCGGGCCATACGGCACATAGCGGCGATACTTGATCTCCAGCCTGCCCGTCATCGTCCATTCGGGATTGGCGCCCAGCAGAGATGTGCGCCCCAGCGCCTCATCCAGCACCGCCGCCACAATTCCCCCGTGAATCACCCCCGGAAAACCCTGGTGCTCCTCCCGTGGCTGAAAATCTGCCACAACGCTTCCCTCCTCCTGCCGGAAGACCAGGTGCAGACCAAAAGGATTGCGCTGCCCACAGACGAAGCAGCGCTGATAGTCAGTCGTGTCGTTTAATTCCATGTCCTGTACTCTCATTGTGAAATTGCGAATGTGCACCCATTATACTCCAAACCAAAACGGGCTACTTTCTTCTCTGAGAGAGCGGGTGCGATATGAGTCATCCCTGATTTTGCAAAATCAGGACAAAACGCGTTTTCCCCCCGCCCCAGGAAAAACAAGGGGTTTTGTGAGCGGGGC
>DASVMX010000201.1:0-6162 GCA_036384215.1 Ktedonobacteraceae bacterium
ACAGGAGGTAGAGGATGGCGCCGAGGGCGTAGACATCCGAGCGGGCGCCACGGCGCCACTCTCTCGTCCCCTTTCCTCGCGCCCAACCAATAATCTACTCTAGTTGACGCATCTCAATAGAAGGTGTTAAAATATATCCTAGTTAGCAAGTCGGATTAATTTAACCCAGCACTACACGATGGGTTCTAAGCGATCATACCCTCTTGTTTCACACGGATGGGCAAGCGCACATCGTTCTGTCTGTCAAAGCCGAAAAAAGAGAACCTGAGACGCAAGGAGGAGCCATGATGTTACGCGTATCAACGAAAGGTGAATATGGTGTTCGGATCATGGTTGATCTGGCGCGTTACTACGGGGGGCGACCACGTTCGCTCACCGACATTGCCCAGGCCGAATCGCTGCCGCTGGCCTACCTTGAACAATTGGTAAAGCTGCTGCGCGAGTCCGAGCCGCCGCTGGTGGCCAGCACGCGTGGTGCGCACGGCGGCTATCGTTTGAGCCGGCCCCCGGAAGAGATTAGCATGGGTGAGATCGTGCGGGTGCTGGAAGGTCCAATCGCGCCGATGATCTGCGCGACTGAAGGCGAGATGACGCAGATCTGTGGCTACCTGGACGCCTGCAAGACCAAATATTTGTGGGCCAGAGTGCGCGACGCGGTTGCCCAGACGCTGGATACAATGACTCTGGCTGAACTGGTAGGGGCCGAGGACGCGGAAGGAGCTTCGCCCGCCCGCTTTATCGCGCTCTCCGATATTCACGTTGCCAACACTGCTGTGAATTAAAGAGCAGGAGTGCAGAGGACGGCAGCTTTTGCCAGGGTGAAAGCCGTCCAGGGGATGAAAAGCGACGGGATGTACCCGTTCCCTCTTCTCTTTCCTGCCAGGGTGCGGGGTGTACCCGCTCTCAATATATAAGGAGGATGTTTTTTAGGAATGGCATCAGAACTGATTATTAAAAACCTTCACGCCAATATTGAAGGCAAGCCTATTCTGCGCGGTGTAGACCTGGTAGTGAAGCAGGGCGAGATTCACGCGCTGATGGGGCCGAATGGCTCCGGTAAAAGCACACTGGCCAATGTCATTATGGGCAATCCCAAATATGAAGTGACCGATGGTGAAATCTGGTTTAAGGGCGAGAATATTCTCGAATACTCCCCCGACCGCCGCGCGCGTATGCGCCTCTTCCTGGCCTTCCAGTATCCCATGTCCATCCCCGGCGTGAGCGTGGCAAACTTCCTGCGCCGCTCGCTGGAGGCTGTGCGCGAGGGCAACAAGCCCCTGGAAGAGGGCGAAAACCCGACCGGCAAGGTAGGCAAGAAACGCAGCATCCCCCCCGGTGAGTTCCGCAAACTCCTGCAAGAGAAGATGCGCCTGCTCAAGGTGGACAACAGCTTTATCAACCGCTCGATCAACGATGGCTTCTCCGGCGGCGAAAAGAAACGCGCGGAGATCCTGCAAATGGCTCTCCTGGAGCCAGAGGTCGCGGTGATGGATGAGACCGATTCGGGCCTGGATATCGATGCCTTGAAGATTGTCTCCGAAAGCGTCAATGCCCTGACTGGCCCTGAGCTGGGAGTACTGCTGATTACTCACTATCAGCGCATGCTGAACTATATTACTCCTGATTTTGTACACGTGATGTTTAATGGGCGCATCATTAAGTCCGGCGGCAAAGAGCTGGCTCTGGAGCTGGAGGAAAAAGGCTACGAGTGGCTGAAACCCGCGGAAGAAAACGGGGAGGCTGCTCATGCCTGAGACACTGCTCAGCGGGTTTTCCCGCAGCGCGGTGGAGGAGCTTTCGCGCCGCAAGGGCGAGCCAACCTGGCTGCTTGAGAAGCGCTTGCAGGCCTGGGAGGTCTTTGAGCAGACTCCCGCGCCCCTGGGACGCCGCGGCGATCTTGGCACACTGCGCATGTTCTCAAACTTCCGCTTCCAGGAACTCACTCCCTACGCGCCCGCCAGCGATGGCGCGCTACCCGCGGCCATCCAGCGGTCACTGGAACAGGCATTAGTCAACCAGCGCTCCGGCCTGGTGGTTCAGCGCAATGCCTCGGTCGTTCACACCGAACTGACCCCGCAACTGCGCGAGCAGGGCGTGATCCTGACTGACCTGGAGACCGCCGTGCGCGAGCATCCAGAGCTGGTACAGCCATACCTGCTGACAAACTGCGTGGCGGCCAGTACCGATAAATATACCGCCCTGCACGCGGCCTTCTGGAGCGGCGGCATCTTCCTCTACGTGCCCAAAGGCGTGGAGATCACCGATCCGATCCTGACCCAGATCTGGGTTGACCAGCCCGGCTCGGCGACCTTCGCCCACACTCTGATTGTCGCGGACGAGCAGAGCAGCGTGCGCGTCGTACAGGAGCTGGACTCCGCTGGTGCGGATGACGCCGGCGCCTCGCTGCTGACCAGCGTGAGCGAGGTCTTCACAAAAGCCGCGGCTCACGTGGAATTCAGCAATCTCCAGGATCTGGGCCGCAACATCTGGCACATCAACTATAAAAACGCCGTTCACGAAAACGATGGCAGCACCACCTGGGTACTGGCTGACCTGGGCAGCAAGGCCATGCTTTCAAATATTGGCGTGGACCTGCTCGGCAACGGCACCGCCGGCGAACTGGTAGGCGTCTTTTTCACCGACCGCGACCAGCGTTATGCCATCAAAACGCTCTCGCACCACAACGCGCTCAACACCAACGCCGAAACGCTGGTGCATGGCGTGCTGACCGACGAATCCCGCGTGGAATTCGACGGTATGATCCGCATCGAGCCAGGCGCGCAGTACACCGCCTCTTTCCTGTCGGATCACACCCTGATGCTCAGCGACGACTGCCGCTCAGAATCGATCCCCGGCCTGGAGATTGGCGCGAACGAAGTCAGCGCGAGCCACGGCGCGACCAGCGGCAAAATCGACGAAGAGCAACTCTTCTACCTGATGGTGCGCGGCATCCCCAGGGACGAGGCCGAGCGCATTATCGTCCAGGGCTTCTTTGAGCCGGTGCTCCAGCGCATCCCGCTGGAAAACCTGCGCATCCGCCTGCGCCGCAGCATCATCCAACGCATGCGCGGCTCCTACGAAACCGAAGCCGACACCTGGGTCGACGCCCAGGAGCGCTGGGAAATCGAAGGCGTGGACGAATACGCCATCTCGCTCGAAGGCGCGCCTACCGGCGAAGATGAAGAGATCAAGCTAACCGAGTATTAATTTTGTACGCAGGAATGGCGCGGATGCGCCATTCCTGCGTACAAAATTAATACTCGGTTTACCAGATAGATAAGAGATCAGGTGCAATATGGTAGCGTTCGAGAATAGACCGAATCCTGGCAGGACAGAGACCGTGCAGAGCGTCATTCGTAGTGCCGAAGAGATTCGCCTGGATTTTCCAATCCTGGCTCGCCAGGTCCACGGCAAACCGCTGGTATATCTCGATAGCGGCGCCAGTTCGCAAAAGCCGCACGCGGTAATCGAGACGATGACCGAGTACTACCACATGTACAATGCCAATGTACATCGCGGCGTCTACGAGATCAGCGAAGAGGCCACGGCGCGCATGGAAAAGGCTCGCGTCAAGGTCGCGCGTTTTATCAATGCCCGGCACAGCAAGCAGGTGATCTTCACCCGCAACACCAGCGAGAGCATCAACCTGGTAGCCTATAGCTGGGGCGGAGCAAATATTCACGCGGGCGACCTGATTATCGCCACCGAGATCGAGCATCACAGCAACCTGGTGCCCTGGCAACTGCTGGCCCAGCGCACAGGCGCGCGCCTGGAGTTTATCCCGGTCGACGACGACGGCATGCTGCGCATGGATGTTTACGCGCAACTATTGGAGCAAAAACCCAAACTGGTGGCCTTTACCCAGGTTTCCAATGTGCTGGGCACGATTACCCCGGCCAAAGAGATCATCGCGCAGGCCCATGCCGCGGGCGCGCTTACCCTGGTTGACGCCGCGCAGAGCGTGCCGCACATACCCGTCGATGTCCAGGGCCTGGACGCCGATTTTCTGTGTTTCAGCAGCCATAAAATGCTCGGCCCAACTGGCATCGGCGTACTCTACGGCAAGCGCGATCTGCTGGAGGCCATGCCCCCTTTCATGGGCGGCGGCGATATGATTCGCACGGTTCACCTGCGTGAATCGACCTGGAACGACCTGCCCTGGAAATTCGAGGCTGGCACCCCGGCCATTGCTGAAGCCATCGGCCTGGGCGCGGCAATCGACTATCTGAACGAACTGGGTATGCAGAACATCGCGCAGCACGAGCGCGAGATCACCGCCTATGCACTGGAGCAGCTCCAGACCATTCCCGGCCTGACCATCTATGGCCCCCCGCTGGAGCAGCGCGGCGGCGTCATCTCCTTCACGCTGGGCGACATTCATCCCCACGACCTGGCCTCGATTCTCGACCAGGAAGCGGGAGTGGCGATTCGCGCTGGCCACCACTGCGCGCAGCCGCTGATGGAACGCTACGGCCTGGCCGCTACGGCCCGCGCCACATTCTATATCTATACCACTCCGTCTGACATCGACGCACTCGTACAGGGTTTGCACAAAGCAATAGAAATTTTTGGGTTTTAGTCTATGACAAAACTCAGGTCATGATGCAGGAAAAACGCTATGTCAATGGATTACTACCGGGAGTATATCCTGGACCATTATCGCAATCCACGCAACTACGGAACGCTGGAGAATCCGAACGCGCACGCGGAAGATTCGAATCCGCTCTGTGGCGATCAACTGGCCATCGATCTGCTGGTCGAGGGCGGCCGCGTCGCCGAGGTGCGCTTTAAGGGACGCGGCTGCGCCATCAGCCAGGCTTCGGCCTCCATGCTCTCGGAAATGATCGAGGGCAAGACCGTCGACGAGGTTGTCCAGTTGGGCAAAGACGATGTGCTGGACGCTCTGGGCATCAGCATCAGCCCGGCACGGACCAAGTGCGCCTTCCTCTCGCTGCGCGTGCTGCACCGCAGCCTGGCCCTGGCTGGTCTGGAGAAGCCCGGTGACCACGACGAGGCCGACGATGAGTAAGCTGGAAGGCAAGATCGCGATCATCACTGGCGTCAGCCACGCCGGCCAGGTTGGCGCGGCCCTGGCCACGGCCTTCCTGCGCGAGGGCGCCCATGTAACGATCAGCTCGCGCAGCGCTGAACGCGTGCAGGCGCGTGTACAAGAGCTGGCATCTTCGTCCGCGCTGGGTGTGGCCGCCGATCTAACCAGCGAAGAAGGCGCGCAGAAGCTGATCGAGGAGACCGTCAAGGCCTTCGGACGCGTCGACATCCTGGTCAATCTCGCCGGCGGGCTGACCAGGTATGGCCCTTCGGCGGAACTTTCGCTGGCCGATTGGGAAGCGGAACTGAACAACAACCTGCGCACCACCTTCCTCTGCATACGCGCCGTCTGGCAGATCATGCGCCAGCAAGGCGGCGGCAAGATCCTGAATTTCAGCCGCGCGGGCGGCGCGCAGCACTCCGGTCCCAATATGGCCGCCTACAATGCCGCAAAAGCCGGTGTTGACGCGCTCACTGTGACCTTCGCCCAGGAAGGCAAAGCCCACGGGATTTATGTCAATGCCATCGGCCCTGGCCTGATCGTCACGCAATCCAACCTGGACTCCATGCATCCCTCGCCCGAAGACCTGGCAAAAAAATGGGTCAGCATGGAACAGATCCTGGAGGCCGCCATCTTCCTGGTCAGCCCGGCCAGCGACGGCGTCACCGGCGCGCTCCTCCCTGTGCAGGGACGAGGCATTTAATTTTCTTTTATTTTGCGCCGCCTGCGACGGCGCAAAATAAAAGAAAAGGGTTTTTGTGAGGAAGAAGCATGACTGATTTTATCAAAGTAGCCAGGGTTGATGATATAGAAGAAGGCGGCACCCTGCCTCTGGAGGCCGATGGAGAACTGGTCTGCCTGGCCAAAGTCGCGGGCTGTATCTACGCCTTCACCGACAACTGCACCCACATCAGCGGCCCCCTCAACGAAGGCGAACTGGAAGGGCATGTCTTAACCTGCCCCTGGCACGGCGCGCAATTCGATGTGCGCACCGGCAAAGTCCTGCGCGGACCTGCCCGCCAGGATATTCTCACCTACCCGGTGAAGGTTGAAGATAACACTGTCTTTATTCAACTCCCCGATGAAGAATAACCCCTGTGATGTGCCCCCAC
>DASVMX010000202.1:0-4161 GCA_036384215.1 Ktedonobacteraceae bacterium
GATAAATGGCGCGGCGATCTGGATGCCTATCTCCAATGGCTGGCAAGCACGCTGGAGCTGCTCTACCAGTTGCTGGCCGAGGATGGTAGCCTCTATGTCCATCTCGACTGGCGCGTGACTCACTATACGCGGGTGATTCTCGATGAGATTTTTGGCTCGTCGCTGCGCGGGCGGGGCAAAACTGGCGGTTTCCAGAACGAGATTATCTGGCACTATCAGTCGGGAGGCCGCGGGTCCACGCGCTATGCCCGCAAACACGATACGATTCTTTTCTATACCAAATCCGCGCGCTACTGCTTCCACGGCGAGCGCATTGGCGAAAAACGCGGCGACCACAAACGCAACCATATGCGCAAGCACATGGATGAGCAGGGACAGGTTACCTGGAGCATCAAGACCAATGGGCGCACTTATACGTACTCCGCTGAAAGCCTGATGACCCCTTCCGACGTGTGGAGCGATATCAGCCACCTGCACCAGCGCGATCCCGAACGCAACGGCTACGCCACACAGAAGCCAGCCGCGCTTCTCGAACGCATCCTGCTCGCTTCCTCCGATCCCGGACAGCTCGTACTCGACTGCTTCTGCGGCAGCGGTGTCATGCCTGCCGTGGCCGAACAACTTGGCCGCCGCTGGCTCGCAGCCGATCAGGGAGAACTCGCCATCTCCTCCACTCGCGAACGTCTGCTCTCCCTGCCCAGGCGCGCTCCCTTTATCCTACAAACCTGCCAGCCATCATCCCCTCCTACTCAAACTTAATCAGCAAAAGAAAACAATCTGACAAAGGCTTTCACCAGGATTATCGCCCCACAATCCGCCTGTATATTGCTTTTTGCTGATGTTGTGACACTCTATATGCCTCAGTTTCACAAAAGCATCGAGAAACATGTTTCTCGTTTATACCTCTTTTGATGAAAAACTTGACAAGAAATCGGTTTCTCGGTACTCTTGCTTGTAATAACCTGATTTTTCGTTGAACAACCTGAGACAAGAGGAGTTCGGGCTCCGCGAAAAAGGGCCAGCAGCGATGCTGGCATCAAAGGCCTATCACGCGACCTTTCATTTCCAAATCTGAGGCAACATTTACGCTGAATGTTTTCGTAAACGCTCACGTAAACGCTTACGAAAGACCATTCTTTCCGACGAGGACAAGGAGGTTTTCTTGATGGCAAGAAATTTGCTGTATTTCCGGCAGCAGCGACGCTGGCGCCAGCGCATCGGCCTCTCTGCTCTGCTCAGTTCTCTTCTGCTGGTTATGTGCATTGCGCCCGCTTACGCGGATACGAACACGACGAGCGCGCAGGTGAAGGTGAATCTGCGCCAGGTACTCAGTACCATTTCCCCGCTGGCTCTAGGGGTCAATGCGGCTGTCTGGGACAGCAATCTGCTGGATGCCCAGGTGCCAGGACTCTTGCGCGCTGATGGCGTGCGAGTGATGCGTTATCCTGGCGGCTCGACTGCCGACGCGTTCCACTGGCAGACCAATACTCTGGACAATGGCTCTAGCGCGGGCCTTGATACCTTTGATCAGTTTATGCAAGTTGTGCAGAAGGTCGGCGCGACGCCCATTATTACGGTGAACTATGGCACTGGTACGCCGGAGGAAGCGGCTGCCTGGGTCAAATATGCCAATCTTACAAAACACTACCATATCCGCTATTGGGAGATTGGCAACGAGCTCTATGGCAATGGCACCTATGGCGCGAACTGGGAAAGCGATAAGCACGCGCAGGGACCAGCCGCGTACGCCACCAACTCGCTCCAGTTTATCCAGGCCATGAAAGCAGCCGATCCCTTTATCCAGATCGGCCTGGTGCTGACCGCGCCGGGTAACTGGCCCGATGGCCAGACCAGCGCTTCGTCGCCCCAGCCCTGGAATGATACTGTGCTCTCCTCCACCTGCTCAGCCGCCGACTTTGTGGCCATCCACTGGTATCCACAGGGACCAACTGGCGAGTCCGATGCAGGCCTGCTGGCGGCCCCGGCCAACGGCGAAAGCACCAGTGTGAGCTATACCCCGAGCATTCCCTCGATGGTTTCGACGCTGCATGGCGAACTCAATCAGTATTGTGGAACGCGCGCGAGCCAGATCAAGATTATGGCGACCGAAACCAACTCGGTCTCTTATAACCCTGGCAAGCAGACCACAAACCTGGTCAACGCGCTCTACCTGGCAGAGAACTACCTGACCTGGCTGGCTAATGGCGTAACCAACGTGGATTGGTGGGATGTACACAACAGCATCATGACTGGCGACAATAACAGCCCTGACCTCTATGGCACGAACAATTTTGGCGATTACGGCATGCTCTCCGTGGGCAATACTGGCGAACCACCCGCTGAAACGCCATTCCCGGCCTACTATGGCCTGCAAATCGTAAGCAAGGTGGTCCAGGGCTTCGGCCAGGTCGTCGCTGTGTCGTCCAGCCAGAGCCTGGTGCAGGCCTTCGCGGTCAGACAAAGAGATGGCTCGATTGCTGTGCTGCTGGTAAATACCGATCCGAACACTACCTATACAGTCTCGCTTAGCGGCTTTCACACCGAAGGCGGCGCGGCGGTCTACACCTATGGCGAAAATAGCAGCGCGGTCAGCGTAACCTATCAGCACGGTAATGCTGCCAGTTCACAGACAATCACCCCCTATTCGTTAACCGCGGTGGTCTTCCACTCCGAGGATTAAAGCCGGAGCAGATTTCACACGCGGGAAATTGTAAGACAACCCATGCCGGGTGGGCACATTGGTCCCCTACCTTGCTCACCTGGCATCCCTCCTACCTTCCTGATCCGCGCGTGTTTCCCGCCGGAGAACAAAAGGCAACTTGAGTAACCAGGTTGCCTTTTTTCTTCCCAATATTCTACGGGATGTCTCTAGATCGGTTCTGGCAAGCGATGAAACAATTGGTTCGAGGGCTTTTCTTGCATCTTTCCCGCCATTATGCCTCGCCCTTCCAGGCCAGGGCAGCCATGGGCAGCGCGGAAAACATCACCAGCAAACAGACCAGCAGCAACCCACCAGCCAGCGCTATCTCCAGCCCACTGGCAGGCTGAAGCAATGGAGCCAGATAAGGGCCGCGAAACCACGCCAAACCAAGCTGCCTCACGCTACTCGCGTAGTACCACGCCGGGGAATCACGCACACTAATAACATCAAAAAAAGCCATACCAGGCGCACCCGCGTTGAACCACGGCAGATGCGGCAGCACAAAACCGACTGGCACCAGGACACTGGCGAACTTGAGCATTTTGAAGGCCGAACGCTGCGCCTGAGCACGCAGGATCTTCTGGCGCTCATCCAGGCGGTTCTCTGGTCCCACCATGATCTCGCGGGTCAGCGAGCGCAGGGCGAAATAACAGATCACCAGGAAAACGGCTGGCACACACAGAACCGGCACGCGGTTGGCTGCCAGCATCTGGAGAAAGGTTATCGGCAAAACCTGATCCGGGGCACTGATAAGCGCGCCTGAGAACCAGAGCGCGGCCAGGCTGGCCAGGAAACTCACAACCAGGGCTAGCGTCAGCCCTCTCCCCATGCGCAGTGTGGCGCGTTGATCTCGCAACTCCTCAAGTTCCTCGGCACGGCTGGCGTTCTCGCTCCCGGCCTCCTGGCCAACTGGCGTCTCGCGCTGGACTGCCTCACATCTGTTCAGGTCATCGTCCTGTATGGATGTGCGCTCAGCACCGTACTGCTGGATTTGAGCAAGCCCATGCTCGTAGATATACTTATGCTCTTGCATGGCTTTTCTCCTCTTCTGATGAAGGCCGTTCCCCACCGCGCTCCGGGGGAGTCGGGGATAAGAAAATAGCCTCGATAGGCAATTCAAACAGCTCGCTTAAACGCAAAGCCAGGCGCAAGCTGGGCAGATAACGGCCTCTCTCCATCTCTATGACTGTCGAAGGATGAATCTGAAGCTGAGCCGCCAGTTCCTCACGCGAAAGACCGCGTTCTTGCCGCAGCGCTATCAGACGATTGGTAATCTGTTCTGGCGCGTCATCCTGTTCTGGCTTCCGATTAACCGAAAGCGTCAGCACAAATCTCCCCAGAGAGAGGCGACCAGCCCAGACCGAGGGCCGCAGGTGCGCGTGCGGCTGTGTCCTGGCACGCTGCATACTCTTCTTCCTTTCTACTCGCCACCTTTGAACGGGCTGGCTGAAAACTAATAA
>DASVMX010000203.1:0-3737 GCA_036384215.1 Ktedonobacteraceae bacterium
GATTTTTTTCCAACGCCTACCAGGAAAGCGAGTGCCGCAGGCGTGAGCGCGCGTTTGCGATGGAAACCAGACACACTGTCAGACCCGGAGTGAGCGTATGAAAACATCGGAACAATTTGACCTTGCCTCGTCAGCTTTTAAAGCGAATCCTTACCCGACATTTGCGCGCTTGCGTGCCAGCGAGCCTGTCTATCTACTTGCTTCGTCCAACGGGCAGAATACCTGGTTGGTTACTCGTTATAGTGACGCGGAGCTCATCCTGCGGGACGAGCGTTTTGTGAAAGATCGCCAGCATCTCACCAGTAGAGGACAGGCCCATAATGCTGTCGCGCCTGCTTCAGCCGCCGATCTCATGAGCATGAGCATGGTTGATTTTGATCCACCTGACCATACTCGCCTGCGCCAGCTCTTCGCGCCGTTTTTTGCGCCGCGCCAGATGGAGCTTTTGCGCACACACATTCAGGAGGTTGCAGATGAGCTGCTCGATGCCGTCGTAGAGCGGGGGAGCATGGATCTGATTGATGAATTTGCCTGGGTGTTGCCTTTAAGAATCATTGCCGGGATTCTCGGTGTGCCTGCCGAGGATTGTCCACGTTTGCATGCCTGGACGAGGTTGCTTGCTGACTCGATTGGCGATCCAGTGGCGTTCTCGCGCGCCGGGGCGGCGTTGCAGGACTTCTACGCGTATCTACAGGAACTTCTCCTGCACAAGCGCCAGGCGCCTGCCGGTGATCTGATCAGCGAATTACTCCAGGTTGAGCGAGAGAGCGGCCATATCTCTGAGCGAGAACTGGTCACCATGATTTTTCTCCTGCTTACCGCCGGACATGATACCGCTGATAATCTGATCGGCAGCGGCATGTTTGCGCTCTTGACCCATCCCCAGCAAATGGCCCTGTTGAGAAGCCAGCCTCAATTCATTAAAACAGCAGTCGAGGAATTCTTGCGTTACCGGAGTCCATTTCTGCTGACCACTATGCGCTGGGCTGGCGAAGATCTGGAGATTGCTGGGCAGCAGATTAGGCGAGGGGATGCTTTGTTCATCTCACTGGCCGCGGCCAACCGCGACGAAGAAATCTTTGCCTCGGCGGAGACCCTGGATATTACGCGCCAGGAGAATGCCCACCTGGCCTTTGGGAAAGGCATCCACTATTGTCTGGGAGCCCCGCTGGCTCGCCTCGAAGGGCAGATCGCTATCGGCACCATTTTGCGCCGTCTTCCCAATTTACGCTTGCAATGCGAGCCAGAAGCCCTGGTCTGGCGTCCAGGCTGGCTTGTGCAGGGGCTGTCTCACCTGCCTGTGATATTCTAGTAAGAAGGCAAGTGCCGGATTAAGCAATAAAAGCCGTTTTCAGCCTGGTATTGGTAAGATTTGGCGAGACACATGAGAGCCAGAAGAAAGCGAGGGATGCCGTGGATTCACGTTACGCGGAGTATATACGCGCGTTGAGTGAAGGGGTGCTCAATGGCCAGGGCGAGACTTCCTCTGAACTCAGGAACGTAGTTGAGCTCGCAGCGGCTCGATTGAGTGGCAGCGTTGCCCCGGAGGCGGGGGCGCTTCCCCTGACCCTGGAAAATTACATCAGGAAAGTTGCCCTCTGTGCATGCAGGATAACCGACGCGGATGCCGAGAATTTGCACGCGGCAGGGTATAACGACGAAGCTATTTTTGAACTGACCGTCAGTGCCGCTCTGGGAGCCGGGATGGCACGTATAAAACTTGGATTGGCGGCCTTGAAAGGATCTGGAGATGCGCGTTAACATCCTTAATCAGGTATTGCAAGATGTGCCTGCATCTGACATTCGACGAATTCTCAGCTATCGCGCTGACCTCTTTGGCCAGCCTTTTTCAGCAGCGTTGCAGGCAATTTTGCGCGGCTCATCTGATTGGAGCGTTGGCGAACGCGAGTTGTTTGCAGCTTTTACCTCGCGGCAAAATCAGTGCGATTATTGAACAGGTGCTCATGGCGCAGTTGCGTCACTTGCTCTTGAAGATGATCTGGTCAAAGCTGTCCTGGCGGATTGGCGCACCGCTCCTCTTACAGAAAAAATGCGCTGTACATTGGGCTTGCTAGAAAAGATTACCCTGGCTCCCGCTGACATCGGGCCCGCTGATATCGAACCTCTACTCTCCGCGGGCGTTAGTTACCAGGCAATAGAAGATGCTCTGATTGTCTGCGCTCTTTTTCATATCATCACGCGTCTCGCCGATGCATTTGAAGTAGAGGTTCCTGATACCGAGGGTTTTATCCTGACAGGAAAGCGCTTATTGGAGATGGGTTATCGCTAATTTGATGCCGTTGGTAAACTGTTGCCTGGACTCCTCAGCGCCTGCGGTGCTTCGCACAGCATTCATAGGATGTGGCTGGTTGGGCGGCCCATGGCCGCCCAACCAGCCACATCCTATTGGAAGAATAGCGCTGCTGCGCAGCGCGAGGGGTTTGACAACGGTATCTTCTGAGGTCGCATAAAAACCTCATCAGGAGTGGTGCGCTTCCAGCGCATGACGTTTCTTCTGAGGTCATATTTAACCTCATACGGAGTGGCGCGCTTCCAGCGCATGATGTTTCTTCTGAGACCGCATAAAAACCTCATGCGGAGTGGCGCGCTTCCAGCGCATGATGTATCTTCTGAGGTCGCATAAAAACCTCATCAGGAGTGGTGCGCTTCCAGCGCATGACGTTTCTAATTTTGCCGAGTTGCGTTCTTTGGGGAAAGACAGGCTATCGAGGAAAGGCAGAGGCCAGTAGATAGTCCTTGCCTTTCCCTGATGGCGATAAAAGACCAGGTGCAGAGATTATCCGGCGCTGACCTGGGCAGCCGCTGTGCTGACCTGTTGAGCCTGCTTCATCTGAAATTTCTTGCGCTCCATGAAGTAGATCATGAAAAGCATGGCGGTTTCGAGAACAGCGTAAATCGTGTGGAGGTCGGGGCGACTCAGTGGGAGTCCACCTCCAATAAGTCCTCCATGTGCTAAAAAGCCGGGATTGCCAGGATGGCCTGTCTGGATATACCTGGTAACCATGTAGACATGTTCAGCCTCGTGAAAGATGGCGAAGGCGAACAGGCCCCATAATGCTATATTGCGGCGATAGGCGAACAAGAGTAAACCCACCGCCAGGAGAACCCATGAATTCCAGATCAGGTGGACCCACTCGATATTGAGAAAACCGATGATTCCATTGGCCATGGGCGCGGGCCAGCCGAGCAGATGGATCTCAACGGCTTGCGACAGGTGCTCAAGCATATGCGCGCTTTGAGCAACCACCAGGACATAGAGAAAGGCCAGCCAGGGATAGCGGCGGGAGATAGCACGTGTGGTTGAGATTACGAGCGGCAGCCAGGCTGCGATAAGCAGAAACCCCAGTGGCCAGAGTGTCCAGCTGTCTGCCCAGAAGGCGAAAATCAACGACGCGGAGAGCAGACAGGCGCTCACCAGTAAAGCGAAAAAGACTGATTGACGATCAAAAAAGCGTTGTCCCGAGGTAAGTGGCTTACTCATAATCTCCTCCTGTTGATCCATTCTGTACTTCTTCTTGTGTTATGCATTTCTGCCCAAACGAAACAATCCCAACGGAGGCCAGCTCCGTTGCTGCATCGCAGGTTTTCAAAAGAGACAAGCTCTTTCTCTCTCCCGTGAGCCGCGCAGCGGCGCGCACGAGCAGCTGGCCTGCTCAAGACCCGCGATGCAGCAACGGAGCTCGCCTCCGTTGTGATCGTTTCACCAGATCGTGTGG
>DASVMX010000204.1:0-2972 GCA_036384215.1 Ktedonobacteraceae bacterium
GCCGGTTTCTCTGAGGATGTTTAGCGCGTAATTTCTGGCCCGCCGGGCGTTTTTATACCAGGTCAGTCTATTGCCAATAGTAAAAAGAGAAACTCTTGCTTTTCAGCAAGCTGTCTTTCAGGACGTTGATCGCTCACCGGAGCCGGTGAGAAGAGGAGAAACATCACGTGAATACACCCACGCGCGCTAAATATGCCATCCATACCGCCAGATGGTTTATACCCTATGGCCCTCTGCTTCTCAACCCGCTTACAGCGCTCTAGTGCATGGTTCTACCAACATACAGGGGAACAGCCAGCCCCCGATCTTTGGTGGAAGCATAGCGCATTTCCCCTTGACCAATTATCTGACACGCACTTAATAGTGAATATCCTGGACTAGATCGCTTTCCCGTTGACGGGCCAGGCGAGAAATTGAGGAATCTTATCATGATTACACGCACCAAGTATAATCCTAAAGAAATTGAAGCGAAATGGCAGAAACATTGGGAGGAGCAGCAACTGTACCACGCTCCCGATGACTCGCCAAAGCCCAGGTTTTACAACCTGGTGATGCTGCCCTACCCTTCCGGCGACCTGCATATGGGCCACTGGTACAACTACGCCCAGGCCGATGCTTATGGTCGTTTTAAACGCATGAATGGCTTCAATGTGATGCAACCCATGGGCTTCGATGCCTTCGGACTGCCTGCGGAGAACGCAGCCATTAAACACGGGATACAGGCTCACACCTGGACGCTGGCCAATATCGTGAAGATGCGCGAGCAGTTGAAGATGATGGGCGCGGCCTGGGACTGGGAACGCGAGATTATCTCCTGCCTGCCAGACTACTACAAGTGGTCCCAGTGGCTGTTCCTGCAGTTCTATAAACACGGCCTGGCGTACCGCACGAAGGCGCCGGCCAACTGGTGCCCGAGTTGTAATACGACCCTGGCCAATGAACAGGTGCTGGCCAATGGCACCTGCGAACGCTGTGGTACAACGGTCATTCGCAAGGAGATCGATCAATGGCTGCTGCGCATTACGAAGTACGCCGAAGAACTGCTGGACTTTTCGCAGATTGAATGGCCGGAAAAAACGGTGACGATGCAGCACAACTGGATCGGACGCAGCGAGGGCGCGGAGATCCGCTTCTCGATTGAGGTTGAAGGCCAGACAGAGCAGATCCCGGTCTTCACGACCCGCCCGGACACGATCTATGGCGTGACGTTCTTTGTGCTGGCTCCTGAACATCCCTTTGTCGCGAAAATCACGACACCGCAACAGCGCGCGGAGGTCGAGGCCTATATCGACCAGGCCCGGCGCGAGACCGAGATTGAGCGCATGAACGCCGAGAAGGAGAAGACTGGCGTCTTCACCGGCAGCTATGTGACCAACCCGATCAACGGCGAGCAGGTGCCGGTCTGGATCGCGGACTATGTGCTGATGGGCTATGGCGCGGGCGCGATTATGGGTGTGCCCGCCCACGATCAGCGCGACTTCGAGTTCGCGCGCAACTTCGGCATTCCAATCGTCGAGGTGATCCGCCCCGAGGACGAGGAGCCAACCGATCCCGCGACCTGGCACGGCGCGAAGCTGGCCTATGGCATGATGGTCAATTCCGGCCCCTTCAACGGCACTCCCGGCGAGGAGGCCAAAACCGCGGTGATTAAATACATCGAGGAAAAAGGCGTCGGCCAGGCCACGGTGACGTATCGCCTGCGCGATTGGCTGATCAGCCGCCAGCGTTACTGGGGCGCGCCCATTCCGGTGGTGTACTGCGATACCCATGGCATGGTGCCAGTGCCCGAAGATCAACTGCCAGTCATTCTGCCCGAACACGTGGAATTCAAGTCCACCGGCGAATCGCCACTGCGCTATGAACCGGACTTTGTGAATACCACCTGCCCGACCTGTGGCGGACCCGCGACGCGCGAGGCCGATACGATGGATACCTTCATCTGTTCGTCCTGGTACTTCCTGCGCTACGCCGATCCGAAAAACGCCGAACAGGCCTGGAGCCAGGAGGCCATGCGGCGCTGGCTGCCGGTGGACCAGTATATCGGCGGCGCCGAGCACGCGGTTATGCACCTGCTGTACGCGCGCTTCTTCATCAAAGCGCTGCGCGACATGGGCCATATGAACTTTAACGAGCCGTTCACGCGCCTGTTCCACCAGGGCATTGTGCTGGGACCCGATGGACAGAAGATGTCCAAGTCGCGCGGCAATGTCGTGGCTCCCGATGAGTACGTGACAAAATATGGCGCCGACACTGTGCGCGGCTATATGATGTTCATCGGTCCGTTCGACCAGGGTGGCACCTTCAAGTCCGAGAATCTGGCCGGGGTCTGGCGCTTCCTGACGCGCTTCTGGGATCTGATCGGCGAAAACTGGGTCGAAAATCCCAACAGCGCCGAGACCCCGGCCAGCCAGGCTGTCGAACGTCTGCGTCACAAGACGATTAAGCGCGTCACCGAAGAGATCAGCAATCTGCGCTTCAACACCGCCCTGGCGGCCCTGATGGAATGCAACAACGCGCTGATCAAGCTGCAAAGCGAAGAAGTCGCGCACAGCGCGGCCTTCCAGCGCACCCTGGAAAACATGCTGCAACTGCTGGCCCCGCTGGCGCCACACATCGCCGAAGAGCTGTGGCAGCAGACCGGCCATACGGGCAGCATTCACACAACCGAGTGGCCACAGTACAACGAAGAGAAGACCAGAGACGAAAATTTCACCCTGGTCGTCCAGGTCAACGGCAAAGTGCGCGAGCGCATCGATGTCGCCGCTGATATCAGCGAGCAAAATGCCCGTATTCTGGCCCTGGGCAATGAGCGCGTCGCCTCCTTCATCGGCGACGCCACCGTCCAGAAGGTCATCTACGTCCCTGGCAAACTGATCAACATCGTCGTCAGAAAGTAATCCCTGACAGGTATGGAAGGCCAGCTTCCCTGTGCAGACGAAATTGGGGCGGTTCCACCGCCCCAATTTCGACTG
>DASVMX010000205.1:0-2300 GCA_036384215.1 Ktedonobacteraceae bacterium
GCCCGTGGCCGCCCAACTCGCCATCTCTTCTGAATCCTGGGCGAAGCACCGCAGGTGCTGAGGAGTCCAGATGAGAGTTTACCAACGGTATCCAATTTTCGAGCGGCAGTTCCTGCCCTGAACTGTTTTCCCTTGGGGGCAAATGCACCATGGGGAAACGGGCATTGGCCGGATGCTCAAACATCCAGGATGACTCATACAGGTGAGTGCCACAGGCGCGAGCTCTTGCTCTGCGTATTTTCTTCACGGGGAGACTATGATAAAGAGGGAAGATAATTGAATTGAAAAAGCGCGACAGCGAAAAACATTGAAAAAAGAAAAGAGGAAAGCCATGAGCCATATTTTTGTGAGAAGTGCGCGAGTTATTGAGGCCAATCCCGCGGAGGTTTTCAGGGCGCTGGCCGATTATGAGATAAAGCGCCCGCGTATGCTGCCACCCAACTACCAGGATTATACGCTTGAGCAGGGTGGGCAGGGCCATGGTACAGTGATCCGCTATCGACTCCAGGCAGCCGGGCGCGAGCGGCCATATGAGATGCACGTGGAAGAGACTGTTCGAGGTCAGGTGCTCACCGAGCGGGATAAAGGCTCAACGCTGGTCACGCGCTGGTCTGTCCTGCCTGTGGCCGGAGGACAGAAGAGCAAGGTCTGCGTCGAAAGTGATTGGGAAGGCAGCAGTGGCGTTGGCGGCTTCTTCGAGCGCACCTTCGCCCCACTGGGTCTGCGCCAGATCTATAAGGACGTTTTGATCGCGCTGGCGCTAATGGTGCAACCGCCTATGCGCAACCAGGAACTGCTCAGCTCCTACGAAAAGCGGCCTGCCACCCGTCTCGCTCTCTACCTCGCCATCGCCGGCTCGGTGCTGGCCCTGGCAGTTGGGATCAAATACCTGAGAGAGCGAGCCAAGACCGATTGAAAGCTCTCTCAAGCCACTATCTTCCCATCCGAAACAGAGCGTAAAGCCGCGCCAGAGCCAGATTGGCAGGCAATGTCGCTAACTGGCGACATCAGGCTCTGGCGCGCCTCTATATGATAATTCACATAAGAGGCATCTGGATTGCAGCCAGAAATAGGGGCAGAATCACGTGTTCTGGAACAGCGCGTAGAACCGCGCCGTGGTCAGGTTTGCTGGCAGCTTCACGCCCTCGTCGTTGACCGGCTGTACCAGGCCGCCGCGAACCTCAAAGCGACCAGAGGGGCCACCCATGACGTAATACTGGCCAGGCTGAAACTCGTGCAGGAAAAGCACAGCCTCCTCGCCTGCTTGAAACAACGGATCATCGCAGACCTGGTGGAGAGTGCCGCCGAGCCATCCACCGCTCTGATGCACCGTAAAATTGGCGGGAGCATTCCCAGGCGCGTGATGTGAGTCCAGAAGCACTTTACTGACCGCGAAAGAGAAATCGGTACTCAGAAGAGCGTCCTGTCCATTCGAAGGAGCAAACTGCCCCTGTGTGCGCACAATTTTCGTAAACGTCCCCTGAACAGCCAGATCCAAAGCCGAAGCGTGTTTTAACTCGTGCAGCGAACTATAGCTCATCGCCCAGTTCGCCTGCATATCGCATTTCTGCACTGAGCCGCCCCCCGTCCCAGCCGCAACCGCCCCACCAGCGGCATTCTGACCACAGCCCACGAGCACCAGAAAAATCCCGGTAAACAAACAAATCAGCCGAAAACATTTCCCAAAAGAGGTAGAAGAAAAGCAAAACACAGCGAACTCCTCGCGTCTATTTTCTCAACAACAATATATCTTACAGAAAAGACGCCAGAGTTGCACCGATAGTTCCTTCACATCATTTTTGGGTTTTCCTATTCTTTGAAGCCTCTGTGAGGTGAGGCATCGGCGATGTTTTCCCAGCGCCGGGAAAATGGGTAGAGCCACACGATCTGGTGAAACAATTACAACGGATCATGTGGCTTCTCTACCGGAAAATGTTGGTCAACAATGTTGCCTGTTTGCTTACATGCAGTCATTGCTCGTTTGATCCATCATTTCTCAGCCTGAGAATAATTCCCCTGAATGTTTTAAAGTGGCTATTCATACCAGGCAAAACCACCTTCGATAAGACTGAAAACATGCTCGGCTTCCCAGTGCCAGGAAGCCGATCATGTTTAGGCGTGCATGAGCACGCGGCCTTCTTTGAGGGAGGCTGTTTCCCAGTTGAGCACGTCGGCGAGGTCGGCATAGAGAGCCGCGAGGGAGGCCTCGCGGTCCTCTGCGGGCGGCATGATGGCGCTGCGCCAGACAAGGATGATAGTGATTTCGTCGGGGTCATACTGGCTACGCAAGATGTAGCGCG